>CBIHQA010000529.1:0-3143 GCA_966211475.1 uncultured Neisseriales bacterium | reverse complement strand
AGAGCACTGATGGGCGGCCTTCTTTGGAAGGCCGTTTTTTTTGCGTGCTCAATATGTGCTTATGCCTGCTGGCGCAGGTTTCGCAGCAAGAGGTCGAAGGAGGGTGATTTCCTGGGAAGGTCGCTTATGAGTCGTCACGTCCCGAATGACGGGTAAGACGGTTTTGTCGAGTGTGTTAGACGAATAAAACAGACAAGCATCTGTCTAGCCCGCACGGATTCTTGGCCATGGTATTTCTGTGAATTAATTCCAGCCTCGACGGGAACGCAAGACGTGTAATCGACATCCATGAGGGCGAGGAGGTGGATGCGAATGCGTTCAAGACGCTGATTCTCGCCGCGATCGCACTCAACACCTCCACCAAGAAGGTAAAGCGGGCCAAGTAGTTTGCGATCGGCTCGCTGGCGAGAAGCGTTTACGCCAACGGTGAGGGGTGAGCGATGTACCAGATTTCGATTGTCCTGTTCGACAACTTTACGGATATCGACTTTTTCCTGATGCGGGACATCCTGGGGCGGACCCAGACGGATTGGACGGTGCGGGTGCTGGGGACGAAAAGCGTTCATACCTCGGTGCTGGGGTTGACCGTGAAGACTGATGGCCATGTGTCAGAGGCAAATCACTCCGATGCGGTGCTGTTTGTCAGCGGGCAAAAAGGAGTGCCTATGGCGTTGGAGGACAGGGAATTCATGTCTCCCTTTCGTCTGGACCCCGATCGTCAATTGATCGGTTCGATCTGTGCCGGTTCGTTCATCTTGTATCGACTCGGGTTGCTGAATGGGCTCAAGGCGACGACCCACCCGGATGCCAAGGCGGCCTTGGTGTCGATGGGGGCGGAGGTTCAGGACAAGGCGCTGGTGGTGGAAGGCAATATCGCCACGGCCGGCGGCTGTTTGTCCGCCTTGTACCTGACGGGATGGCTGGCCGAACGATTGTGTGGCGAGGGCAAGCGGCGGGAGATTCACCGGCAACTGATTCCGGCGGGGCAGGCCGATATCTTCGAAGAATTGATCCGGTCCTCCATCGAGGCCGCAAAGACAGAGGGGTAGCCACATGGCCAGGGATGCAGGGCTGGAAGCATTGATGGGCGATGAACTGCGCTCGGTGCCCAACCTCAGCGAGAAGGCCATGTTTGGCGGATGGGCCTGGCTGATGGGTGGGAACCTGCTTTGTGCTGCCCGAGAGGATGGCCTGCTGGCGCGCCTGGGCAAGGGTAACGACGCTTGGGCGCTGCAAGTCAGCGGCGTGCAGCCGATGATCTCTCGCGGCAAACCAATGCAGGGTTGGGTACGGGCGGACTCGACGGCTTACGGCAACGATGCGTTTCGTGGTCGGTTGCTGGAAGCGGCGATCCGGTTTGTCGGCACCTTGCCTCGAAAATAGATCCGCGCTCTGCGCGGAATACTCGGTGAAACTGTGAAGTTCAATCTTCCTGGCCTCGTTGCCGGTGTGCTGGTGGTGTTTACGGCGGCCGTCCATGTATTTGTCAGCACGCCGGAAATCCGCTGGCCGCTGCTGTCGTCCCCGCTTCCGCAGCAGATCAGCCTGCTGCTGTTCGCCTGCTGGCATCTGGTCAGTATTGCGCTGGCGGTGTCTACGTTTGTTTCGGTGATGTGGCTCCTGTTCGGTCTGGTATTTGTGGCAGTGGGCCTGTCCTTCCGAGGCTGGGCAGGGTTGATGATCCTACCGCAGTGGATTCTGTTGATCCCGGTCGGTGTGCTCGGCTATGTAGGTGCACGGCGCCATGCGCTACATCCTGTGACTGCACCGAACCGCTGAGCTTTCCCCGCACACAGCGGATTGCCTAACATGGGCGATCCGCTGTCTTTCCTTCCGGAGCTTCCCATGCAATACCGCCGTCTTGGCACCAGCCTCCTTGAGGTTTCCGACATCTGCCTTGGCACCATGACCTGGGGCGAGCAGAACACTGAGGCTGAGGCGCATGCCCAGCTCGATCTGGCGACCGAACGGGGCGTCAATTTCATCGATGCAGCGGAGATGTATCCGGTGCCGGCGCGGGCCGAGACGTCTGGCCGGACGGAGGCCTATCTGGGCAGTTGGCTGGCGCGGCAGCGGCGGGATCGTTTCGTCGTGGCGACCAAGCTGGCGGCGCCGTCGCGGGGGCTGACCTGGCTGCGCGATGGCAAGTCGCTGACGATGGAGCCGGCGCAGATCCGTGGGGCGGTGGAAAACAGCCTGCGCCGTTTGCAGACCGAGTACATCGACCTGTACCAGATCCACTGGCCGGCGCGGCGGGTGCCGATGTTCGGCGGTACGCAGTACGAGCCGGACGATGAGCCACCGTCGACGCCGATCCGTGAACAGCTGGAGTCGCTGGGGGCGTTGGTGCGCGAGGGCAAGATCCGTTACCTGGGTGTGTCCAACGAGACGCCGTGGGGCGTTTGCCAGTTCACCCGGCTGGCCGAGGAATACGGCCTGCCGCGTATCGTGTCGATCCAGAATGCGTATAGCCTGGTGAACCGTACCTTCGAATCCGGGTTGGCCGAGGTCTGCCATCGGGAGAAGGTGGGGCTGCTGGCCTACAGCCCGATGGCGTTCGGGGTGTTGTCGGGCAAGTATCTGGAGCACGCGGATACGGATGGCCGGCTGAGCAAATTCCCGGCGTTTGGTGGGCGTTACCGCAAGCCGGGGGTGGAGGAGGCGGTGCGGGCGTATGCCGATATCGCCCGGCAGCACGGGCTGACGCCGGCGGTGCTGGCGTTGGCGTTCGTGCGTCAGCGCTGGTTCGTGGCCAGCACCATCATCGGTGCGACCAACCTGGCGCAGCTGGAAGAGTACCTGGGCAGTGCCGCGGTGACCTTGTCCGATGACGTGCTGGCGGAGATCGAGGCCGTGCATGCGCGGTACACCAATCCGGCGCCTTGAGCGGGGGGCGCTCTCGTTCTGGATGCGCTTAGGGGAGGTGTCGGTTCTTCAGACTCCGCCCTTCGACAGGCTCAGGGCGAACGGTTGTTGAATGGATGCGTAGCGGATATTGGCGCGCTAGGAACAGGTAGTCTGGAACACGTAAACGGCCGGGGGTATCGTCCTTCCGGCCGTTTGTACGTCTGGGCCACGGGCTTCCGCAAGTGAGAAGGGGCAGGGCATCAACGCGGCACAAATGCGTCCGGCACGCTTTCCAC
>CBIHQA010000528.1:0-3145 GCA_966211475.1 uncultured Neisseriales bacterium | reverse complement strand
TGGGCCTCAGACAGTCCTCGCCGAAATCCCGTCCGGAAACGGGCAAAACACGGCTCCTCGACGGGGCCCCCGGGTGGTGTGCGACCGTCTGTAGTTGTTAACCATCCGTTGCAGCCCTACGGCTGCGGTTTTGTAGGAGCGGGCTATGCCCGTGACCATCGTCTCTTCGAAGAAATGACGGTCGCGGGCATGGCCCGCTCCTACACAGTCAAACGATCAGCGGTGGCTCATCCATCGCCGCGACCTGTTCGCGCAGCTCCAGAATCCGGTCCTGCCAATAGCGCGGGCTGCTGAACCAGGGGAAGGCGGCGGGGAAGGCGGGGTCGTCCCAGCGGCGGGCGATCCAGGCGCTGTAGTGGATCAGGCGCAGGGTACGCAGGGCTTCGATCAGGTGCAGTTCGCGAGGATCGAAGTCGTGGAAGTCTTCGTAGCCGGCCAGCAGGTCGAGCAGCTGGCGGTTCATCTCGGCGCGGTCGCCGGACAGCAGCATCCACAGGTCTTGCACCGCAGGCCCCATGCGGCTGTCGTCCAGGTCGACGAAGTGGGGGCCGTCCGGGGTCCACAGCACGTTACCGACGTGGCAGTCGCCGTGCAGCCGCAGGCTGGCGACCGCACCGGCGCGATCGAAGCAGTAGCGCACACCGGTCAGGGCCTGGTCGATCACGCTGAAGTAGGCCGTGGCCAGTTCCATCGGCAGCAGATTGTGTTCCTGCAGGTAGGCGCGGGGTTCCTCGCCGAAGGTGGCGATGTCGAGCGTCGGGCGGTGCAGGAAGGGGCGGGTTGCGCCGACCGCATGGATGCGGCCGAGGAAGCGGCCCAGCCATTCGCGGGTGTCGGGGGCGTCGAGTTCCGGCGCGCGCCCCCCTTGTCGGGGGAACACGGCGAACCGGTAGTCCTCGAAGCGGTGCAGGGTGCGGCCGTCGATAGAGAGCGGGGCGACCACCGGGATTTCGCGTTCGGTCAGTTCGGCGGCGAAGGCGTGTTCTTCCAGGATGGCCTCGTCCGGCCAGCGGGCGGGGCGGTAGAACTTCACCACCCGTGGCGGGCCGTCTTCCATGCCCACCTGGTAGACGCGGTTCTCGAAGCTGTTGAGCGTGAGCAGGCGTCCGTCGCTGTACAGCCCGATGCTGTCCATGGCGTCCAGCACCCGGTCTGGCGTCAGGGCGGAGAACGGGTGGTCGGTCGACGGGGCGGGAGAAAGGTCGGTGTCCATGGGGATGATTGTACGCCGTCCGTCAAGCAGGGCGCCGGGGGCGATCAGGCCCAGTCGGGGCCTAAAGGGACGCGGGTGGCGGGATTGCATGCGTTTGCACCACGCTTGGACGACCCTCTATCGGCCCGCAGGGCGAACCTCTTGCTGCCAAATTCGTCCCAGTCTACAAAACCCTTAGGGGGAGGACCGTTTTCAATACAAATGGAGGTATTGAAAAATGCGCAGACGCCTGTACTTTTTGCTGCCAGACCTCGATAGCGCGCAGCGTGCGATGAATGACCTGCTGCTCGCACGTGTCGAGGAAAAGCATATTCACTTCCTGGCCAAGGACGGGACCGACCTGGCCGACCTGCACCCTGCCAACCTGCTGCAAAGCTCCGACATCGTGCATGGCGCCGAGTCCGGACTGATCATCGGCGGGGCGGCGGGTCTGGCGGCGGGGCTGGTGGCCGCGTTCTATCCCTTGGTCGGCGATGGGCCGCAGTGGGGCCTGATGCTGGTGACCTTCCTGATCGGTGCGCCGTTCGGGGCCTGGGTGGCCAGCATGATCGGCAGCTCGGTGCCCAATAGCCGGCTCAAACCGTTCCAGAAGGCCATCGACGAGGGGCAGATCCTGTTGATGGCCGATATCCCGAAGGATCGGCTGGAAGAGGTCGAAGGCATGCTACGCAACCGTCACCCGGAAGGGCACGACGAGGGCGTGGAGCCGACCATTCCCGCTTTCCCCTGATCCGACCGCAGGACGGGTGTCCCGAACCGCCGCGAGGTACGCTTCGCGGCGGCGGGGTGCTTGTCATCTGATGATCGTCTGATCTCGCCGGCGGCCGGTGGCTGACCGCCTGGCTTGTTTTGTCCCTCGACTACCAGATTCCGCGCCGCAGGTCCGGTGCGATTGCTCCTGCCGTGCTTCCTCGATAGTATAGTTAGCATTGCTATCTAATGTCGAGGTGACCGGCATGCCTGTCTCTACCTCTTCGCCGCGCGGCCAGCTTGGCCTGGCGATCATCGATCTGGCCCGTACCTGGCGCGAACAACTGAATACCCGCCTGGCCCACTACGGGCTCAGCCAGGCCCGCTGGCGGGTGCTGCTGGTGCTGTCGCGCCATCCGGAAGGACTGACGCAGAAGGCGTTGGCCACCCGCCTGCAGATCGAGGGGCCGACGCTGGTTCGTGCGCTCGATGCGCTGGAGGCGGAAGGTCTCACCCGGCGTGAATCGCTGGTGGAAGACCGCCGCTGCCGGCTGGTGCGCTTGACCGATGCGGCGCATGACGAGTTGGTGCGCATCGAATCGGTGTTGGGCGAATTCCGTGCGCAGGTACTGCAAGACCTGTCAGACGAAGAGGTCCACACCGTCCTCGACCTGCTGGGGCGCATCCGCAAGCGGGTCGACGAATCCGGTGCGGGGAACGCCGCATGAAGGATTGGTCTCCCCGCGACCGCGCCAGCTGCATCGCGGTATTGCTCGCCACCGGCGCAGTGGTGATGGCGGCCACGCTGATCAATGTGGCGCTGCCTGGCCTGATGCGCGATCTGCACTTGGGGCATGGTTCGGCGCAGTGGTTGTCCACTGGCTTCCTGGCGACCATGACCGGCACCATGCTGGTAACGCCCTGGCTGTCGCGTCGCCTGGGGGAGCGTCGACTGTACCTGATGGCGCTGGCGGTGTTCGTCGCAGCAAGCGTTACCGGCATGCTGGCCGGCTCCTTCGTCGTGGTGCTGCTGGCGCGCCTGGTGCAGGGGGCGGTGGCCGGCGTGTTGCAGCCGCTGGCGATGACCACGCTGTTCCGGCTGTTCCCGGCCGATCAGCGCGGACGGGCGATGGGCTGGTACGGGCTGGGCGTGGTGCTGTCGCCCGCCATCGGGCCATCGGTGGGCGGGGTCCGGGTGGACTTGTGGAACTGGCGGGGGATCTTCGTGCTGGAGCTGCCTGT
>CBIHQA010000527.1:0-3151 GCA_966211475.1 uncultured Neisseriales bacterium | reverse complement strand
GCCGTCCGGCGTGTAGCTGGCGCAATCGCCGATCACGAAGATGTCGTCGTCGCGGGTGCTCTGCAGGGTCGGCTTTACCACCAGCTGGTTGGCGCGGTTGGTTTCCAGCCCGTCGAGGTTGCCGAGAAAGTCCGCCGCCTTGATACCTGCTGCCCATACCACCAGGCGGCTGGGCACGAACATGCCACTGCCCATGCGCACGCCGTTCTCTTCTACCGCCGTCACCCGTTCGTTGGTGTGCACCTGGATGTTGAGCGAGCGCAGATGCCGCTCCACCGAGTCCGAGATGCGCTCCGGCAGCGCCGGCAACAGGCGGGGGCCGCCTTCGACCACCACGATCTTCAGGTCGCGGTCCGGGTCGATGTGTTCGAAGCCGTAGCTGGTCAAAATCGAGGTGGTGGTGTGCAGCTCCGCCGCCAGTTCCACCCCGGTGGCGCCGCCGCCGATGATGCACACCGTCAGATGCCCCTCACCGGGGCCGTTGGGGTGACTCTGCGCGCGGATGCAGCGGTTGAGCAGCTTGTGGTGGAAGCGCCGCGCCGCCTCCGGCGTGTCGAGCATGATCGCCCGCTCCTGCACGCCGGGCGTGCCGAAGTCGTTACCCAGGCTGCCGATGGCCAGCACCAGCGTGTCGTAGGGGATGCGCTGGCGTGGCACCAGCTCTTCGCCGTCCTCGTCGAAGGTCGGGGCCACCAGCACCTCCTTGGCGGCACGGTCGAGGCCATCCATACGGCCGAGACGGAAGGTGAAATGCGACCAGCGCGCCTGCGCCATGTATTCCAGCTCTTCGCCATGGGCTTCCAGCGTGCCGGCGGCCAGTTGGTGGAGCTGCGGCTTCCAGATATGGGTGCGGTTGGCGTCGATCAGCGTAATGTGGGCGCGCTTCCTTTTGCCGAGCCGGTTACCGAGCCGGGTGGCCAGTTCCAGGCCGCCGGCACCGCCGCCGACGATAACGACGCGATGAAGGTTGGGAGTCGATTGCATGATTGCCTTGCCGGTATGAAAAACCGCAGGAGGCAGGGGTCATTCGCCCCTTTGGGCACACAACGATGCGCGGCCGCTTCGGAACGGGGGCTCCGGTGAAGAGAGATGGGCTCGGGCATGGGTCGAAGGTGCAATTTGCCAATGCCGCTATACTATCTCCAGCGGGATAAGCAGCGTAAGGGTATGTCGCATCGGCACAGCCCGGTGCCGCACCGCTGACCAGCCGTCCCGCCGGTGGACGCACCCGCCGACCTTGCGGCTCAGGTTGACAGACCATGACGACGGACTTAAAACCGGCCCTCCATCCGAAACCCCAATAAAACAAAGAGACCATCATGCGACTCACCTCTGCTGCCTGCGCAGGCACGCTGCTCGCCACCCTGCTGCTGGCTGGCTGCGCCTCCTCCTCGAAGACCTCCGGCACCACCGCCGCCCCGACCAAACCCAGCGCGAAGGCCATCGCCGCGCTGAAGCCGACCCAGGGTAACCGCGTCGCCGGCACGGTGCAGTTCGAGCAGCACGAGTTCCACGTCACCGTGAACATCCAGCTGACCGGTCTGACGCCGGGCGAGCACGGCTTCCATATCCATGAAAACGGCGATTGCAGCGCCGCCGACGGCAGCAGCGCCGGCGGCCACTTCAACCCGCTGGGCGCCAAGCATGGCAACGCACTGCAGGGCCAGCACCATCTGGGCGACATGCCCAATCTGGTGGCAAACAGCAGCGGCACGGTCAGCACCCATTTCGACATCGTCGGCAGCCTCAAGGCCGGCGATCCGGACAGCCTGGTCGGCCACGCAGTGATCGTGCACGCCAACCCGGACGACTACCGCTCGCAGCCGGCCGGCAACTCCGGCCCGCGCGTGGCCTGCGGCGTGATCGCAGCAGCACGCTAACGCCTTCCGGGACGGTCGCGCTGGGCTAGGATGAAACTATCCAGCCGGCTCAGCCGCGACCCCGCGTTCGCAAACGTCGCGACAGAACCGTGGTCGAACACCCGGGAGGAACGCGATGCGCTATCACGTCAGCAAACTGGAAGGTGTCCTGCTCGACCTCGCGGTGGCCCGCGCCGAAGGGCTGGCTGCCGGTATCCACGGCGACGCCTGCCTGACCGACGGGGGAGACGTGTTTGCCCCCTCCTCCGACTGGTCGCAGGCCGGCCCGCTGATCGACCGCGAGCACATCGCCGTGGTCAACGACATGACCACCGACGGTTGGCAAGCCTGGCACACCGCGCAGGACGGCGCCCTGATCGGCGCCTCCCCGCTGGAAGCGGCCATGCGCTGCCTGGTCACCCTGAAGCTGGGCGCCCAAGTGACGCTGCCATAATGGGCGCGCCATGTCTGCCGACCTGCCCAACCGCAGCGAATTCCGCTTCTACGAGGAACTGAACGAATTCCTGCCGCACGACCGCCGCAAGGTCAGCTTCTGGCACAGCTATAACGGCACGCCGTCGGTGAAGGACCGCATCCAGGCGCTCGGCGTCCCGCACACCGAAGTCGACCTGGTGCTGGTGGACGGCGTCTCCGTCGACTTCAATCACCGTCTGCAAGGCGGCGAACGGGTGGCGGTCTACCCCGCCTTCGAACGCTTCGACATCACCCACCTCACCCGCCTGCGCCCCGCGCCGCTCCGCCACACCCGCTTCGCCCTGGACGTCCACCTCGGCCGGCTCGCCCGCTACCTGCGGCTGCTCGGTTTCGACACCCTCTACCGCACCGACTGGCCAGACCCCGAACTCGCCGCCCAGGCCCTGCAGGAACACCGCATCGTCCTGACCCGCGACATCGGCCTGCTCAAGCGCAACGCCGTCACCCACGGCGCCTTCCTGCACCACACCGCCCCGCGCAAACAGGTAGAGGAAGTGCTGGAACGCTTCGACCTCTGGCGCCAGGTCCACATCTACAGCCGCTGCGCCAGCTGCAACGGCCTCATCGACACCATGCCACGCGAACAGGCCGAACCCCTCGTCCCACCCCGCGTCTGGGCCTACCAGAAAGCGTTCTACCGCTGCCGCGACTGCGGTCGTCTGTATTGGGCCGGTACGCACGGGGTACGGCTGCGCGGATGGCTGGGGCCGCTGCTGGAGAAACGGGGGATTGTGTTGCGCGGTGAGAAGACGGATGGATTAGCCACCCAACCCGAGTGAAATGACCTTTGTAGGAGC
>CBIHQA010000526.1:0-3166 GCA_966211475.1 uncultured Neisseriales bacterium | reverse complement strand
GCCGGCCTTCAAGACGGGCCGACAACAGCCGGCAGAACCCGTCGATTGCCCGCAGTGGCGCCCGCAAGTCGTGCGACACCGAGTAGCTGAAGCCCTCCATCTCGCGGTTGGCCCGCTCCAGTTCCGCCGCGCGCATCGACAGTACCGCGTTCAGTGTCGCAATCTGTTGTTGCGTCTCTTCGCGCTCGGTGACGTCGCGCGAGATTTGTGCGGCGCCCAGCAGGGTGCCGTCGGCGGCATGCAGCGGGTAGTAGCGCATGTCGAAACTGCGGACTGCTCCGTTCTGCTGCCGGAAGGTGGTGGTCTCCAACACGGTCTCGCCATCCAGCGCGCGCTGCCAGTAGCCACGAATACGGGCCAGGTCCTCCGGTCGGCTGCCAAAGCGCTGCTCCAGCGAATCGCCCAGTTGGGGACGATGGCCGAACAGCCGTTCCGACGTCTCTGCCGAGGTCCGGTTCATTGCCAGCGTGCACAGATCAGGGCCGACTGCCGAAATGGGGTCGGGCGAGCCATCGATGATGCCGTTCAACAGGCCTTGCAGCCGCTCCCGCTCCTGCTGGCCGCGCGCCACGGTCCGCGCCAGGCCATACCCCAGCAACAGCAAGCCCAGGAATAGCAGCGCCGAGAACACCGCAAAACTGGTCCTCAACCGCTGCATCGGCGCCAGTGCATCCGCACCGGATTGCCGGACCAGCACCGCCCAGTCATAGGGCGCGGCCTGGGCATAGCTGACGAGCCCGCCCTCCTCGTCCGACAGATAGCCCGCCCCCTCTCCACGGCCGGCCGCCAACGCCTGCTTCAGCGCCGACGAAGCCACCGCATCCAGCTTGAGCGGCAAAAAGGTCGTCGCCCGTGCCGGGTGACCGAGCTGATCGAACAATTGCACCGCGGTACCCGGCGTCGGATGCAGCCCGGAGAACCACTTGGCGAGGTCTTCCATGGTGTTCTGCGCCGCCAGGTAGCCCACCACCCTGCCCTGCGCATCTGTCAGCGGCGTCACCGCCAGCACCACGTAGATGACGGGTGCAGCCTTGCGCAACACCACCGGTGTGATGACCGGATGCCGTGCGGTCTTCAGCACCTCGAACCAGGGCTGTCCAGCGGCCGAGGCGCCCTGTACGACTGCCGAATACGGGGAGTCGAGCCATAGCTTGCCGTCCGGCAACAGGATGACGGCGCGATCGATGTAGGGATGGTGCGCCCGCAGGAATTCGAGCTGACTCCGCGCCGCAGCGGCGTCCTGGTGCGCAACCGCCTCCACCAGACCCGGCCGCCGCGCGATCGACTCCACGTAGGACGTCAGCCCGTCGAAATGCAGGCGCACCGTCTGCGCGGTCAACGCTGCAACGGCACGGTTGCGCTCGACCGCATCATGGTGGAGCGTACGGCGGGCCAGCACCTCACCAAACAGGGCGAACGCGCCGAGCGCAAGCAGCAGCGCCACACCGAATACAGCCAGCAAGCGCATCGGGGAGGCAGACAGAAGACCGAGCGGTCGGAAGCGAACCAACATCGCGCGCAACACCGGGGGGACCAGTTTTTACTCTAGTGCGCGCCTTACCGTTCGGCAAACCGTCGGAATAAGACTTTGTTCTTTTCGCCAGGTGGTCGGAGTCCGGTCGGACTGTTCAAATGAAAACCCCCGCCTTGCAACGCAAGGACGGGGGTTTCTCAGGCAGGCGGACCAGCTTAAGCTGACAGGTAGGACGAACGCGTCAGCCCCAGCCGCATTGCATCCAGGTAGCGAGTCCGCTCGGCGTCAGTAAGCTCGGCGCCAGCCACCTTGTCGCGGTAGCGCGCCATCAGCTCATCGGGCGACAAATGCACATAGCGCAGCATGTCCTCGATGGTGTCGTGGGTTTCGATGCCCGCATGGTAGTAGCTACCATCGGCCCGCTGGTAGACGTTGACCGAGTCGGTGTCGCCGAACAGATTGTGCATGTCGCCCAGGATTTCCTGGTAAGCGCCTACCAGGAATACCCCCAGCAGGTATTCCTCGCCCTCGCGCACCTCGTGCACCGGCATGCTGGTCTCGATGCTCTGCTGGTCGACGTACTGCTTGAGCTTGCCGTCGGAATCGCAGGTGAGGTCCTGCAGCACTGCGCGGCGGCTCGGGTCCTCGGTCAGCCGGTGCAGCGGGATCACCGGCAGCACCTGGTTGATCGCCCAGGTATCCGGCAGGCTCTGGAACACCGAGAAATTGCAAATGTACTTGTCGGCGAGCTTGTCGTTGAGCTCGTCCAGCACCTGCCGGTGCGAGCGCTGTCGCGCCTTCAGCAGGTTGTGCAGACGCCGGCACAGCGCGAAGTAGCATTGCTCGGCCAATGCCTTCTGCTCCAGCGTGACCTTGCCCTGCGCATACTGGCTGGCGATGTCGCCGATGTAGTGGGTGGCGCGCCAGTAGGTTTCGGTGACCATCTCGATGTCGGTCTGGCCGAGCAGCTCCACCAGCCACTGCATGGTTTCCGGCAGCGAGTGGATGTCCTCGATGGTGGGTACCGCATCGTTATGGCGTTCCACATCGGTCACCTGCATCACCAGCACCGCGTGGTGGGCGGTCATCGCCCGGCCGCTCTCGGACATGATGTGCGGATGCGGCAGGCCGTATTCGTCGCAGAACTCTTTGAGCATGCCGACCACCGTCCCGGCGTAGTCATCCATGTCGTAGTTGATCGACGACGGATTGCGCGAGTGGGTACCGTCGTAGTCGACTCCGAGGCCGCCGCCCACGTCCACCCGGTCCACCGGCAGGCCGAGCGCCCGCAGCTCCGCGTAGTAGCGGATCGCTTCGCGAAAGCCCGCTTGGTAGTCACCCAGGTTGGCGATCTGCGAGCCCATGTGGAAATGCAGCAGCCGTACGCCGTCCTCCATGCCCGCTTTGCGGAAGCGCCCGATCACCGACAGCAGTTGCGCGGCGGACAGACCGAACTTGGACTTCTCGCCCCCGGTATCCGCCCACTTGGACGACGCGAGCGACGACAGCCGCACCCGCAGGCCAATCTGTGGCTTAACGCCCACACTGGCCGCCTCTTCGATCACCAGCGGGACTTCGGATTCCTTCTCGATCACGATGAAGACGTTGTGGCCGAGCTTCTGGCCCATCAGCGCCAAGCGGATGAACTCGCGGTCCTTGTAGCCGTTGCAGACGATGGTGCCGCCCTTGGGC
>CBIHQA010000525.1:0-3170 GCA_966211475.1 uncultured Neisseriales bacterium | reverse complement strand
TCCCACCCCAACCTGCCCTTCGGCGGCATCAAGGCCTCCGGCTACGGCCGGGAGCTGTCGGTGACCGGCATCCGTGAGTTCACCAACGCCAAGTCGATGTGGGTGAAGTAGGCGCGGCCTGCCGACCCCATCAGGACAAGTAGCCGGTCATCAGGGGCCGCGCCCACCCGGGGCGGCCATGCTGGCGTGCGAGTTCCGCCATCGACGCATGATCGTAGGGCACGGTGATCAGCGATGCCGACCACACGCTCTGCCGCCGTTCGACGATGGCGTAGCGAGCGTCTGGTGAGCCGTTCTCGATCTTGTGCGGCCAGGGGTGTTCGTCGTCGTAGGCCTGGAGACCCACGCTACCAGGGTTGACGATCAATTGGCCGCGACCGGTTCGCACCGCACGGGGCACATGGGTGTGGCCGCACAGTACCAACGGCGTCTCCACCGCGCCCAGCCTCTCCTCCACCTCTTGCCGGGAAGCGGCCCGGACGCCGGTAGGCTCCAGCGTTTCCAGAAAATACTGCAGATCGCTTGTCGGCGTGCCATGGCAGAGCAGTACGTCATCAGCGTAGGCATGCACCGACCGCTGGGTGGCGAGCCAATCCAGTTCCACCTGGGTCAGCTGTGAGAAGGCGTAAGCATCGGACGGGCCACGCTTGTCGCCATGGGTGAGAATCTGCCGCTCGTGGTTGCCGGCGAGGTGAAACCACGGCTGCGCCATCAGGTACTGCGCCGTCTCGCGGGGCAGCAGCGGCCCGGACAGCGAATCCCCCAGGTTGATCACTGCGTCGACGCCACGTCGGCTGAGATCCGCCACGACGGCCTCGAGGGCGGGCAGGTTTCCGTGGATGTCGGAGACGACGGCAATACGCATGATCGGCCTGTGGAGAGGGGATGGAGGTTTGGTCACGCTAAGGGACGCCACCGATGGGCGTCAAGTTGCTCGGCAGGCCGCCAAGCAAAACGGGCGACACAAAGGTCGCCCGTTTTGCGGGAGAAGGTCGATCGGGGATCGACGATCTCAGTACCCGACGGTGAAGCGGCTGCGCGAATGGGCCGGCTTTTCCAGCTCGTCGATCATTGCGACCGCGTAATCCTCGACCGAAATCGCGCTGTTGCCCTGCGCATCCGCCAGCAGTTGATCCTTGCCGAGGCGGAACTGGCCAGTGCGCTGCCCCGGAGAGATGATCGCCGACGGGCTCAGCATGGTCCAGTCCAGGGTCGATTCATCGCGCAGCAGGTTGAGCGCGGCGCGAGCGCCGAGTGCGGAGGCCTTCCACTGTTCCGGGAAATCCGGGCTGTCGACCACTTGTACGCCCGGCGCAACTTCCAGGCTGCCGGCACCGCCGACCGCCAGCAGGCGCGGGACGCCGGCTTGCTTGGTGGCGGCCACGATGGAGCGGATGCCGCTCAGGTAGTAGTCATAAGTGTCAGCCTGGGCATGGCCACTGAAAGCGGTGATGACGGCCTCGTGGCCTTGCAACTTGGCGGCCAGCGCGGGGGTGTCCTGCACATCGACTTTCACGGCCGTGAGATTGGCGTGGGCTTCGAGCTTCTCAGGGCGGGAGACGAGCGCGGTGACTTGGTGGCCACGGGCCAGGGCTTCCTTGAGCAAGCCGGAACCGATGAAGCCGGAAGCGCCGATAAGTGCGATGTTCATGATGTGGGTTCCTGTTGAAGGTCGTGAGTCGGATGAAAAGACCCGTCTATCTTCCGGCATCACATTGATCGGATAAATCCCGACAGTCATAATTGATTGTTACCGAATTTTTGACAATTAGATGAAGCGGAACGGACAAGCCAACCTGGAAGGCTTGCAGGTGTTCGCCGCTGTGGCGGAGGCCGGCGGCTTCACGGCGGCCGCCGAGAAGCTGGGCACCACCAAGGCGAACGTCAGCGTGCAGATCGGCCGGCTGGAAACACAGCTCGGCGTGTCGCTGTTCACCCGTACCACGCGGCGAGTGCGGCTGACCGAGGCGGGCCGGGCGCTGTATGCCGATTCGGCGCCGGCCCTCCAGGCGTTGCGCGAGGCGCTAGCCCAGGCCAGTAGCGGCGAGGTGGCGCTCTCCGGAACGTTGCGGCTGACGGGTGCGATCGACCACTGCATCCAGTCGCTGGCCCCTGCCGTGGCGCGGTTCGGCGCGCTCCACCCCGCCCTGCAGCTCGAGCTGCTGACCAGCGACCGGGTGGTGGACCTGGTGGCCGAAGGCGTGGACCTGGCGATTCGGCTGGGGACGCTGCGGGATTCCTCGCTGCGGGCGATCAAGCTCGGCGAGTTCGAGCAGTGGGTAGTCGCCTCGCCGGCCTACCTGGACCGGGCTGGTATCCCGGCCCAGCCGGAGGCCCTGTCGCAACACGACTGGGCGGCGCTGACCCTGCTCAAGACCCCACTGACCTGGACCTTCTCCCGGCCGGGGGAGGACGACGTGTCGGTGCGGATGAAATCGAGGTTGCGGGCGGATTCCAGTGCTTCGCTACGCGCCCTGCTGCTCGCCGGAGCCGGCATCTCGACGCTGGATCACCTGGGCGTCGAGCGGGATGTGCAGGCCGGCCGGCTGGTCCGGCTGCTAACGGACTGGACGCTGCCAAAGGGCGGTGTATATGCGGTGTTTCCGCCCGGACGGCACGTGCCGGCGCATGTGCGGGCCTTTATCGACTTCTACCGGGATTACCTGGGGCAGAAGGCGTAGCCCGAACACAGCGAAACGGGTCTGGGGTCAGTCTGGAAGCGAGGACAGCAACAGATGGGCGCCCGCCAGATTGGTCGACAGCGGCACGTCGTGCACGTCGCAGACCCGCATCAGGGCAGCGATGTCCGGTTCGTGCGGCTGCGCCATCAGCGGGTCGCGCAGGAAGATCACCAGGTCGACCTTACCTTCGGCGACCAGGCCACCGATCTGCTGGTCGCCGCCCATGGGGCCGGACAGCATCGGTTCGACGGTGAGGCCGGTTGCCTCGGTGATGCGTGCGCTGGTCGTACCGGTGCCGATCAGCCGGTGATGGGCCAGCTTGTCGCGGTGCTGAGAAGCGAAGGCGACGATGTCGGGCTTCTTGCGGTCGTGGGCGATCAGGGCGATGGTTTTCATGGCTGGGCCGTGTGGTTAAGGTCGGAGCAAAAGTGAAGGTCGGTGGAGCAACGTAGGAGCTAAGGTTTGTTGGGCTTCGCTACGCTCAGCACC
>CBIHQA010000524.1:0-3173 GCA_966211475.1 uncultured Neisseriales bacterium | reverse complement strand
ATGGCGTCGCTGGCCGAGACCCGCGACAACGAAACCGGCAACCACATCCGCCGCACCCAGAACTACATCTGTGCGCTGGCCCGCCAGCTGCAACATCATCCGCGCTTCGCCGATACTCTGACCGATGAGAACATCGACCTGCTGTTCAAGTCCGCCCCGCTGCACGACATCGGCAAGGTGGGCGTGCCGGACGCTATCCTGCTGAAGGCCGGCAAGCTGACGCCGGAGGAATTCGAGATCATGAAGCTGCACACGCTGTACGGCCGCGATGTGATCGAAAGCGTGGAGGACTACTTGGGCGGCTCCAACAGCTTCTTGCGGTTTGCCCGCGAGATCGCCTTCTCGCACCAGGAAAAGTGGGACGGCAGCGGCTATCCGCAGGGGCTGCAGGGCGAAGCCATCCCAGTCTCCGCTCGCCTGATGGCAGTGGCCGACGTCTACGACGCGCTGATCAGCCGCCGCGTCTACAAGCCGCCGTTTACCCACGACGATGCGATGAAGATGATACGGGAAGGCCGAGGCAGGCATTTCGACCCCGACGTGGTGGATGCCTTCCTGCTGATCGAGGACGAGGTTCGCGGCATCGCCCGGCAGTTCGCCGACGGCCACGGCGGCGAAGCCGCGCACTGCTGAACCCGGGCGACCGGATTCCTGAAAATTCTGCACGGGTCGGAAAACTTTACCGGCCCGGCTGCCACTCCCTGCGCTAACACCCTGATTCCAAAGGCATCGCTGCCAGGCACATCCCTTGCTGATCTGTTGCGTGGTGGGCTCCTCCACCCGTCGACCAACAAGAACGGCCGCGCCGGCTAAATCCGGCGCCCTTCCGCAGGCCTTCCCCATTTGAACCGTCGACGTACGCGCCTGCGGCAGACGGCCCATCAGGAGTATCGAACCCATGCAAGGTAAGGGCTATCGCAAGACCTGTCTTCTCTCCGCCATGCTGCTGGCTGGCGGCCTCACCCTGGGCCTCGGCGTACAGGCTGCCACCCCCGACGCAGCCGCCAAGGCACGTTGCGACAAGATGACCGGCGCCGAAAAACAGGCCTGCATGAAGCGCCTGAAGGGCACCACCGACGAAAACACCGGCACCTCCGCCGGTAGCAATAGCGCCCAGCCCGACGGCAGCGGCAGCAGCTCGATGGGCGGCAACTCCGGCAGCAGTGGCGGATCGACCACCACGCCGGTCCCCGGTACCGGCACAGGCACCAGCGGTGGGACCGGCGGCAGTTCGAGTGGCGGCACGGGCTACTAACGGCGGATCCGTCACCAGGGCTAGCCCCGGTGACGGCAGCCCGTAGGTTGGGGTGGGGGGGGCGCGCCCCCCCCCCCCCCACAACGTGCACACCACCCGCGAGGGGGTGGGGGGGGGGGTTCGCCTTCGGCTCACCCCAACCTACCCCCTGCCGCCTCAGGTCAGGAACGCGATGATCGCGTCCGGATGCCACGGCAAGCCGGCAAACCCGGCAATCACAAAGCTCAGCCCCAGCCCACCGCTCACCCAGCTCACCGCCAGCAGCCAGAAGGTTTCGGCCAGAATCGCCATGCCGGACACGCCCAGCGCGATGGACAGCAACGCGTCCGCCAGGTCGAACTGGTCGTCCCGGTAACCCAGCTTGTCGTAGGTGGACTGCATCGACTTGGCCTTGTCGCCAAGCTCCTTCAGCCGGCCGGTGTAATGCTTCGCCTCGTCGGCCACTTGCGCCAGCTGCTTGGCCGCCTCGCCCTCCGGCGCCACCTTCATCAGGCGGGCGTTCAGCAGCGTGGTGTTGTCGATGTGCTGCTTGATGCTCTTCGCCTGGTACTCGTTCCAGGTGTCCACCGCGTCGGCCTTGGTCTGCTGCATGGCCTGCACGATATTGTCGTCCTTGATCTTGGCGATGCCCATGGCCACCGACAGCAGCAGCACCGTCACCGCCACCAGGCGGTTGAGATTCTTGTTCTTGCTGGATTCGGCGTTGTCGGGCAGTTCCATTTCCATTCGTCGATCTTTCCTCTATCCCCGTGGCCCGGGCGGTTTGCCGGCCGGGGTTCAATGCCGAAACAACGCTCCCGGCCGGCAAGCCGTCCGGGCTACTTGATTACGCATCCCCCACGTCGGCCTCTGCCTCTTCCGGCAAGCTCACCACGCCGTTGTGGTAGTGGTATTCGTACAGCTCGCCATAGCGGCCCCAGTCGATGGCGATGTGCAGCGTCTCGCGCGCCTCGTCCGGCTTGAGGAACTGCTCCAGTAGACCCAGGAACACCCGGTCGGTCAGCTCACCGGACGGCTGCTGCTCCAGCGCGGCGCGGATGTGCGCCGCCAGCGGGACGTGCTGCAGCACCTGCTGGCCGAACAGCTCATGCCGCAGCGGCTGTTCGGCATGCACGTAGCGCTGACCAAGCGGCGTGAGCGCGATGTCGCCGTGCTCGATGTGTGCCAGGCCGAACAGCTTGAGCGTCTCGTACACCGGCAGCAGCTGATCGTCCGGCAGCTCGCTCTCCTCCGCCAGTTGCGGCAGGTCGGCGGACCCGTTGAAGGGCGGCGCGGCCAGCCGCTCCAGCACCGCTTCCATGTGGCCGATCGGCGCATCCGGCAGGCGCGAACCCAGGTGCAGCTCGGTAAACGGGCTGGGCGCGCGGCGTTCGCCCTTCACCACCGCGCTGGTCATCAGGGTGTAGACCTCGTCGATCAGCGCCCGCACTTCCGGATTGGCCGGGTCGCGCGGCCGCGGCAGATCGATACGCATCTCGGCGCGGATGCGGCCGGGGTCGCTCGACAGCAGTACGATGCGGTCAGCCATCACCACCGCCTCCTCGATGTTGTGCGACACCACCAGGATGGCCTTCATCGGCGTATTGCCCTGCTCCCACAGCTCCAGGATGTCGTCGCGCAGGGTCTGGCCGGTCAGCACGTCGAGCGCGGAGAAGGCCTCGTCCATCAGCAGGATGTCCGGCTGGGTGACGATGGCGCGGGCAATGCCCACCCGCTGCCGCATGCCGCCGGACAGCTCGCGCGGCAGCGCGCCGTTGAAGCCGGACAGGCCGATCATGTCGATCACCTCGTCGGCCCGCTTTTCGCGCTCCTCACGGGGGATACCGCGGGCTTCCAGGCCGAGTTCGACGTTCTGCTGCACAGTCAGCCAAGGGAACAACGCAAAGGACTGGAACACCATGCTGACGCCTGGCGTGGG
>CBIHQA010000523.1:0-3177 GCA_966211475.1 uncultured Neisseriales bacterium | reverse complement strand
GGGGCTGGACAAGCCGTGGTCGCTGGAACCGCTGCCGGACGGGCAATGGCTGGTAAACGAGAAGCGCGGCAAGATGCGGCTTGTGGCGGCGAATGGCAAGGTGGGCCAACCCATCCAGGGTATTCCCGAGGTGGATGCCGGCGGGCAGGGCGGTTTGCTGGACCTGGCGCTCAGCCCCGATTTCAGCAAGGACCGCACCGTCTACTGGAGCTTTACCGAGCCGCGCGAAGGCGGTAACGGTACTAGCGTCGCGCGCGGCATGCTGTCCGCGGACGGCACCAAGATGGAGCAGGTCAAGGTGATCCTGCATACCAAGCCCACTTATCACAACAACATGCACTTCGGCTCGCGCCTCGCTTTCGGGCCGGACGGCATGCTGTACGTGACGATGGGCGAGCGTTCGGACAAGGAAACCCGCCCGCAGGCGCAACAGCTCAACAGCCATTTCGGCAAGGTGCTGCGCATCAAGCCGGATGGTTCGCCCGCGCCGGGTAACCCCTTCGCCGACAAAGCCGATGCGCTGCCCGAGATTTACACCTACGGACATCGCAACGTGCAGGCTTCCGCTGTCGATGGCAAGGGCAGGCTGTGGGTTGTCGAGCATGGCCCGCGTGGCGGCGACGAGGTCAACCTGATCCAGCCCGGCAAGAACTACGGCTGGGCGCGCAACACCTACGGCATCGAGTATTCCGGATTTCGCATCGACGGTGCGGTAAGCCAGAGTCCGGGGCTGGAGCAGCCGGTCTATTACTGGGATCCGGTCATTGCGCCTTCGGGCGCACAGTTCTACAGCGGCAATGCGGTGCCGGAATGGCAGGGCAACCTGTTCATCGGCGCGCTGAAGCAGGCGCGTCTGGTTCGCCTCGTGCTGGAAAACGACCGCGTCGTGGGCGAGGAGCATCTGCTGGTCGACCGCGGCCAGCGCATTCGCGACGTGAAGCAGGGCAACGACGGCGCGCTCTATGTGGTCAATGACGATGGGGAGTTGTTGCGGGTGGGGGCGAAGAAGCGTTAGCTTTCTTCATGAAAGCCGATTTGGTCAGCTTGTGCAGCGGCGGCTCGATGAACACGGCGATGACCCAGCTGGCAGCGAGCAGGAAGACAATGGAAACAACCGCTGCCCGTGCTGAACTGAGTCCGCGATGTGCGAGGAAACCCATCGCATACGTCCCCAGGCTGAGGTGCAGCAGGTAGAGCGGGTAGGTCACCAGCCCCATCTGCCGGAACCACTTGCGATACCAGACATCGCCGGGCGGCGCCTGCGCAAGAGTGGTGGACCACAGGATGAACAGCACCGCGACCAGCCAGACTGCCATGGGCATGGTCACGCCGAATACCGTATCCACCAGTGCGATTTCCCGGAGATGGTGCTGGAAAATCTGCAGGCAGGAGCCCACGGCGAATATCGCCATGAATGCGTAATTTCGAACCCGCATTTCCTTCGGAATGGCCGTCAGGTTGTGCCATAGCAGGATGCCGATGGCGAACTGGCAGCCATGCTGGATCAACAGCAGTTCGGACCAGCGCGTATGGGCGAAGGCGTTGAGGGTCCCGCTCCTCGGGTCGAGATCGAAATAGAGCACCCAGAACAGGGTGCTGACGAGACCGAGCACGATGGCCAGGGCATCCAGCCAGTCCGCGCGGCGGAACACGATCAGCGCCAGCACCAGCGCGTAGAAGCAGAGTTCGATGCCCAGCGTCCAGTACACCACTTCCACCCACGGCCCGAACGGCACGAAAAACAGCGAACGCAGCAGCCCGCCTGTGCGGTAATCGTGCATCAATCCGGCCGCGAGCAAAAAGGTGAGCGGTGCGCAGACCCATACTGCGGGACCCAGCCGGGCGGCGCGGCTGGCCACGAAGCGGCGCGGAGTCGTACCTTGCGCGGACAGCGCAATCACGAATCCCGAGATCACGAAGAATATCTGCACCCCTATCCATCCCCCATGGGTGTACGGCCACGCGGCCTGCAGATGGATCTGGCCGGAGCTCATCCAATAGGCGGATCCTTGCCGGGCCGAGGTGAGATAGAGGAGATGGAACAGCATCACCATCACGGCGGCGAAGAAGCGCATGAGATCGATGCCGAGGTATTGAGTGGGCGACCGGGCGGCGGGTGCAGCTTGAAAGACGGACATGGCGTACCTCCTTCTCGAGGCGATGATCGCGCGCATCTTTTTACAAACATGTGACGTTGGTACGAACGGTCTAGCGGCGTTCTCAGCCTCGACGGGAGACCGGAAAATGCCTACAACCGCTGTCCTGTTCCCCTGACAGCAGGGCTTGTCGGCGATGTTTAGAGTGAAGGTTTTCCAACGTGAATCGAGGAGTAACGTTCATGCAACTCCATCGTTTGATGTCCTGGTATTCCCCCGCTATGACCGAGCCCACCTCCCGTCTCGTCAGCGTGTCCCCCGTAGACAAGATTGCGCAAAAACTGGGTGGAGAGCCGCCGCAGGCCGATCCCGAAATGCAGGCGGTGCTGGATGCGCTCGCCAGCCTCGGCGGCAAGCCAATCGAAGAACTGTCGCCGGAAGAGGCGCGCCGTCAGCCTACGCCGACCGATGCCGTCATGAAGCTGTTGCGCGAGCAGGGCAAATCGACCGAGCCCGAGCCGGTAGGCAACATCCGCACAGTCGCCATTTCCGGCGGTCCGGCAGGCGATATCCCGGCTTATGTGTATTCGCCTCAAGGCACCGGGCCTTTCCCCGTGATCGTGTACTTCCATGGCGGCGGTTTCGTGATCGCCAACACCAAGGTGTACGAAGCGTCGATCCGCGCGCTGGTCAATCAGACCAACGCCATTGTGGTATCGGTCGAGTATCACCAGGCGCCGGAATACACCTATCCCACCCAGCCTGACGAGGCTTATCTCGCTTACATCTGGGTGCTCAACCATGCCCATGAATTCGGCGGCGATCCCTATCGTGTCGCCGTGGCGGGAGAAAGCGCGGGCGGCAACCTCGCCGCGGTGGTCTCGCTCATGGCGCGCGACAACGGCGAGCGCGTGCCGGTACATGCTCTGCTGGTCTATCCGCTGGTGAGCAACAACATGCTGAATACTTCCTACCGCATCAACGCCAACGCCAAGCCGCTCAATGCAGCGATGATGAAGTGGTTCTTCAAGTACTACAGCACGCTGCCGGAAAGTTTCGAGGACTACGCGTTGCCGATGAA
>CBIHQA010000522.1:0-3180 GCA_966211475.1 uncultured Neisseriales bacterium | reverse complement strand
CAACCAGCTGGCCGGTGGCCTGTTGGATGCTGCTGACGACGGAAGGGTTAGAAGCCGCTGCCGGGTGGAGGTACACCGGGCAGCGGGTGTTGCTGAGTGCTGTGTCCATTATCGCGTTCCCTGGTAAGTGGGTACGCGATCAAATTAGCAACAGCTAAATGCTATTGCAATAGCAATCGCTAAATTTGCTATCGGACTACGCCGCGAGGCCTTCCTCGCTCTTGATGATGCGAGCACAGCCGTCAGGGTCGAAGGCCGGAACCAGAGCAACTCCGCGATCCTCCGCCAGGTCTTCAGCCATCAGGAAGCGATCTCGGAAATCCTGTACCCGCTTCTGGTCGCCTTCGCTCATTGCCTGTAATTGCTCTTCGGTAGGGATCTGGACAATCACCTCGGTGGCCTGGTTGTCCTTGAAGAGGCCTTCATGGGAGCGGAGCTGCTGAAGCCGGCAGATGCGGGTGGTGAGCGTCTCGAACTGCTGTCCCAGGCGTTGGCCGGGAGCGAGCGCGGCGATGTTGATGGCTAGGTTGTGGGAGAAGTAGTCGCACTGCACCTTCACCGGCTTGTTGCGGATGGTGATGGGTACGTCTTTCTTGAAGAACTGTTCCAGCTGCGGGGCAATGGCTCGGACGGATGTCTTTACCCTGGTGAGCAGTGCGTTGCGAGGTTCGTCGGACTCCTTCCGGGCCTGGAATTCCAGCGTCATGGCGCTGAGGCAGGCTGAGCTGCGCAGGGCCTGCTCGATGATAGCCTCGGGTGTGAATCCTTGGCCCTCTTCGGCGTGGCCGAGACGAACCCCGCCGAGAGGCGAGCGCCATTCCTCAAATTCCCGGCCCTGCAGCATGTGGTTGCGCAGGTGTGCGGATACGGTGGAGATGATGCCAAGCATGCTGTTGCCTTGCTCGCCGAAAATGGCTTGGGCAACGTCCGGCGGTATCGCTGAGGCGACACGGGGCGTATCACCAAGGCGCATGGCGATGGCGACAGTGAGCTGCTCACCGGAACCTGGGATTGGCTCCATGAGAACTGGAGCCCATGTAGCTGTCAGGTCGGGGAGAGCGGGGAATTGGCCGATGAGCTGCTGGAGCATGGCATCTCCGGCAAACCGATCTTGCGGCATATCTGCTCTACCGAATGGGTTATGCGGGTTTCCAACCAGGTGTACAGGTCCCGCAGGGTGGCTTCGTTGACGAAGCGCTGCACGCCTGACTCCTGCAGAATTGTGCCTGTTTTCCCTGGCAAACGGTTGAATGATTGATTTGTCTTCTTGCGCAGTTCGAACCGTGCAATCTCGTTTTGTGCCAACTGGTCGCCAAAGGCCGAGCGCTCGAGCAGCCAGTTGATGATGTCGATGTCTGGTGAGGGTAGGCCCATCGCTGGCCAATGGCTGCCGCCAAAGCTCTGCGCGTGGTCAATGGCCCATGCCGTGGTTCCATCATAGATCAGCTGTCCAAGGTGTCGGTCGACATTCGCCATCAGCTGGTCGAAGCCTGCGATCTCTCCCAGACCCTTCAGTTGCCCCAGCAGTTCCTCGAAATTGCCCAGCCGGGCGAACGACATGCCGGCTTGAGCTGCGGTGCCGAGGGCCAGGCACGGCAGGCGGTGATCGATGGGCGGCCTTGAGTCCGCGGTGATGGCAACGACGAACGGCTGGGGGATGCTGAGGCCAAGGAACCGGCCGATCACGGAGCAGACCAGCTCTGCCTGTAGTTGGCCGTCGTGGTGGCAAATCTTGACGAAGGCGCGGTGGCTCTTCGTGACGTTCTCAATGCGGATATCGCCAATCAGCAGGCCCGCATTGTCTCGGCCCTCCTCGATATAGCGTTTACTGCCGCGCTGGAGGATGGCCAAGGGGATATGAGTCATCGCTTCTCTAATTCCGTGAGCAGATTTCCAATCAGAAGCCAGGCTTCGTCGCTGATCGAATGTTTCTCCGCTGCAGCGATCAGGCGGCTGAGCACCTTCTGCGAGGTGGGTGATGCCGCTTTGTGCGCTTCCCGGAGCTTCCGTAGCAGGTGCTCTTCTGGGCCTGGTAGGACCCTGTAGGCTGAGACCGTTTCCTCGATCTCGATTTCAGCTGGTTGCTCGGCTATTCCCGGATTGACCAGTGTTCCCTGGATCAGCCCGATCTGCCGTTCCATCTTGGCGGCCGCTTTCTCGCCCAGCCGGCGGTGTCCGTTCAGCAGCTGCGACAGATAGGAGGCGTCGAGATCATGCTCTTCGGCAAACTCTTTGAGTGGCCGATTATCGATGACCGCGCGGAGGGCGCTGATTCGTAGGGTGTTCACATCCATCCTTGAATGGTCGTACGCCGTTAGCAAACTGTAAATTACAGGTTGCTATTGCTGAATGAATTAGCGATTGCTAATGTGTTCGCCAATGGAGGGCTGTATGAACCTACTCGACTACCTGAAAACTCTGGATAAGGACGCGCTGGATGCCTTCGCCGGGCTCTGCGGGACCACGCCTGGGCAGCTGAAGCAGGTTGCCTACGGCCATCGTCGGGCTAATGCGGGCTTAGCGATCAACATCGAGCGCAGCAGTTCCGGCGAGGTCCGCTGTGAGCTGCTGCGCCCAGACATCGATTGGAGTTATTTGCGCGACACAGCGGCTGCGTGATGTAGCCGAAAGGCTGCAGGTGCAGGGGCCAGGGACCCACTTACCAATGAAACCCTGGCCCCTGCGGGGCGGTGATCGGTTACCAGCCGGTCACCTCAACAATCGATTCCGCCCGGGGACACAGCATGTCGGGGCGGCGTCGGCTGCTGTAGGCGCATGATAGGGCAGTGCCCACCGTGCGGCTACGGCGTTACAGGGGTATTAAAACCTATGAGCCGTAGAGACCTGCTGCCGGACGCTGGTCCGGTGCTGAGCCTGCGCCAGGCGCTGTATCGCGCCTCGCGTGATTACCAGGGCGGGCAGAATGCCTTGGCCCTTTCCATGGGCGTGTCGGCCGACGAGCTGCAGAAGCGCCTGAATCCCACCGACGTTCGCCCGCTGAAGGTGGAATGGGTGGAGGAGATCCTGAGCATCACCCGTGACCCGCGTCTTTTGCAGGCGGTGGCCGGCGCCTATAGCGGTGTGGTGTGGCACGAGGTAGAGCCGGTGCATGCCACCAAGGCCGCCATGCGCGCGCTGGGCAGTTACCTGCAGCGCGAGGGCGAGTTCGTTACCAGCCTG
>CBIHQA010000521.1:0-3186 GCA_966211475.1 uncultured Neisseriales bacterium | reverse complement strand
TGGTCGACCGCCCGCTTGGCGTAGCTGGCCAGCACCTCATCGGTGAAGTAAGCGAAGTCGAAGCGACCGCCGCCACCGGCCGAGCCCTGCTCCCGACGGCCATCCTGCTCGGCGATCACGTTGATGTTGACCCGCACCAGCGGACGGATGTCGGCGGCACGCACACCGTCGGAGCGGGCGACGAACACCACGTCGTGCTCGGCCGCCATGCTGGCCATTACCTGCACCACGCGCGGGTCGACGGCACGGGCCATCTTTTCCAGCCGCTCCAGCAGCGCCACCTTGTCGGCGGCGGTCAGACTGTGGATCGGGTCGGCGGGCAGATACAGGCCGCTGCCGTTACGATGTTCCATCCGGCCGACCTTGCCCTGCCCCTGGCGGGCAATGGCGCGAGTGGCTTCGGCGGCGGATTTGAGGGCCGGCAGGCTGATCTCGTCGGAGTAGGCGAACGCCTGTTTCTCGCCGGACACCACCCGCACGCCGACACCTTGGTCGATGCTGTAACTGCCCGACTTGACGATGCCCTCGTCCAGCGACCACCCCTCGGTGCGGGTGTACTGGAAGTAGAGGTCAGCATAGTCGGCGTCGAACTGCATGATCTCGCCGAACACGCTGGACAACGCCTTGTCGTCGAGCCCGGCCGGCGTCAGCAGCAGGCGTTCGGCTTCGTCGATCAAGGCAATGGGAGTGGCGATGTCATTCATGGTCTGGTCTCGTCAGCAAGGCTGCCCGCAGGTGGGGCGGCCAAATCCGGTGGGTGATGCCTTCACCGGAGCAGGTTGGGTCTGATCGGCGTCAATTCAAATCGGCGATGCCAAGGGGCAAGGCCGATCGAGCAATTCTGTTGGCAGTGCGCGATCTGCTATCCGGTCAGAGTAGCGGATCGATCACGGGTTCGCGCAGTATGCGGTGCTGCAAGGCTGGCAGGTTGGTACGTACGTCCACCAGGCGCTGCGGATCCAGCCGCGCCACCACCACGCCCTCGCCTTCTTCACGCAGACCCAGCACCTCGCCCCACGGGTCGATCACCATGCTGTGGCCAAAGGTGTCGCGACCGTTTTCATGGTGGCCGCCCTGGCCGGAGGCGATCAGGAAGCACTGGTTCTCGATGGCCCGCGCACGCAGCAGGATCTCCCAGTGCGCCCGGCCGGTGGTGCGGGTGAAAGCGGCCGGCACGATCAGCATGTCCACCTCGCCCATTGCGCGGAACAACTCTGGGAACCGGATATCGTAGCAGATCGCCAGCCCCAGGCGGCCGAACGGCGCGTCGAGCGTGATCACTTCGTCGCCCCGGTCGATGGTGCGGGATTCCTCGTAACGCTCCTCGCCCCTGGTAAAGCCAAACAGGTGCATCTTGTCGTAGCGGGCGCGGACTTCGCCGTGATCGTCGTAGACCAGGGTGGTGTTGTACACCTTGTCGGGGGAGCCGCAGTCGATGGGGATGGTGCCAGCGACCAGCCAAACGCCATGTTGGTGCGCCAGATCGCGGCAGAAGGCCTGCATCGGGCCATCACCGAAACGCTCGCGCACCGCTACCTTGTCGGCGTCCGTCCGCCCCATCAGCACGAAGTATTCCGGCAACACCACCAACCGCGCGCCGGCCGCAGCGGCTTCGCCCACCAGGCGGGCGGCCGTGGCCAGGTTGGCCTCCACGTCGGTGCCGGACACCATCTGGACCGTGGCTACCGTTACCGGGTCATGCATCGTCATGGTTATTCTCCTCGTGGCCTGCGCAAGTTATTTGCAAAGCAGACCAACAACTTGTGCCTGGTTCGACCGGATCGCCCTTGCCGGGTTGCACGAACCACTATTTCGAGGGGACCGGCGCCGCCTTGTCGCGTGCGCGGCCGTCTGCTGTCTTCACCACGTTGGGCTGCGCCCATGAACCGGTGATGTCGTATTCGTAGGCGACCATCTGGCCAAGCGGATCGCGCAGCACTTTCTGCAGCAGGAAGGTCAGCAGGCCTGCCGCCGGATTCGCCAGCGCCACCCCGACCGCCACCGTGTCACTGACCACCGGGACCACCCGCACATGGAGATTCTGTGTCTCCCGTACCAGGTCCACGTCTCCCTTCATGGTAATCCCTGCAGCCGGTCCCACCACCTTCAGATCGTCGGTATGCATCACGCCCTGCTGAACGCGGGCGTTGGCACTGATCTCGTCGAAGGCGAAGCCTTCACTGAACACGTCGCGGAAATCCAGCGAGATGCGGCGCGGCAGCGATTGCAGGCTGAGCACGCCCAGCAGCCGGCCCAACCCCGGTTCGATCTTGGCGAACTGCCCGTTGCGGGCAACCAGGTTGAGCTTGCCGGTGAGCGATGGGAAGTCGGGCTCAAAGGGACCGCCCGCCCAGGCGAGCTGCCCTTCCAGCTTGACCTCGCCGCGCTTGAGTGTGCCGGGGTAACCCAACCTGTCCAGCAATTTGCCGGCATCCTTGCTGTCCACCGCAACATTGACCCGCAAGACCGGCGTTGGGCCATCCTGCCATAGACCATCCGCGCTGACCGAGCCTTCCGGCAGGTTCAGCCGTACTCGCTCCAGCCGCCAATCGTCGCCTTCCGGATGGGCCAGCACCTTGAGTTCGCCCAACTTCTTTTCCCCGTACTGGAACTGGTCGATATCCAGATCCAGTGCGGGCGGACGGCGCTGCGACTTGCCATCCGAGGAGAGCGGCTTGGCTACGGTATCCGGCTGCGGGGGCAAGGTCAGCCGCGACAAGCGGGCACGCAGCAGTCCGTTGCGACCACCGGTGTTGTCGGACGTCCATTCCAGCCGGCCTTCGGCCTCCTTGGCGCTGACCTGCGCAGACCAGCGGGCGCCATCCCGGTCGGCACGCAATTGCACGTCGCGCCACGGCCGTTGCGCCGCTGTCAGTTCAGCGATGCGGACATCGACCTTGCTGACAGCCCCGCCGTTGTTCTGCCCGCCGCCATCGCCGGCCAGCTCGGACCAGGCATCGAGATTGAGCCTTGGCAAACTACCGCTGATCACGATGCCGGCCGCCGGCAGCTCCGGTTGCACACCAGCCGCGGGGGATAGCAGGATGCCGCCGCGCATCGCCTCCTTGCCCTCACCGGGCAGCAGCGTCGCCGCCAGCAGATTGTCGTAGCGCACCAGCCAGCGGGCGCGGCCATCCGTTCCCGGGGTGCGGGCCAGCGTAAACGGTACCGAGTCGGCGGCCGCCT
>CBIHQA010000520.1:0-3192 GCA_966211475.1 uncultured Neisseriales bacterium | reverse complement strand
CAGGCGACACTAAACGAAACGGTGGCGCTAACCGAAAAAAAAACCGCCCAACAAACGGGCGGTCAGCACGAGGGAGACAGTACAGCGGCTCAGGCCAGAATGCAGGCCGCTTCGGTATAGTCGGTCAGGCGGCGCAGGTCCGGCACTTCCTGTGCGCACCGGTCCACCGCCTTCGGGCAGCGGGTGCGGAACACGCAGCCGGAGGGTGGGTTGATCGGGCTGGGCAGGTCGCCGGCCAGCAACTGGATGACTTTCTTCTTTTCCAGCTCCGGATCGGGGATGGGAATCGCCGACAGCAGCGCCTGGGTGTAGGGATGGCGCGGCTCGGCGTACAGCTCGCGCTTGCGCGCCACTTCCATCTCGTGGCCCAGGTACATCACCAGGATGCGGTCACTGATGTGCTTCACCACCGCCAGGTCGTGGGCGATGAAGATCAGCGACAAGCCCATCATCTTCTGCAGATCCTTCAGCAGGTTGATGATCTGGGCCTGGATCGACACGTCCAGCGCAGAGACCGGCTCGTCGCAGATCACCAGCTTGGGTTCCAGGATCAGCGCACGGGCGATGCCGATGCGCTGGCACTGGCCGCCGGAGAATTCGTGCGGATAGCGGTTGATCTGGTGCTCGGTCAGGCCGACGCGGCTCATCATGTCCTTCACCCGGCGCATCACTTCGGCGTCGGACAGCTCGGGACGGTGGGTCTTCAGCGGCTCGCCAATGATCTGGGCGATGGTCATGCGCGGGTTCAGCGAGGCCAGCGGGTCCTGGAAGATCATCTGCACGTCCTTGCGGACGTTGTGCCAGACCTTCTCGGAGGCGCCTTTCAGCTCCTTACCCATCCAGACGATGCTGCCGTCGGTGGCCGGGATCAGGTTGAGGATCGCGCGGCTCAGGGTGGACTTGCCGCAGCCGGATTCACCCACGATGCCCAGCGTTTCGCCGGCGTACAGGTCGAAGGACACGCCGTCGACCGCTTTCAGGGTGCGCGGCGCGGCCCACGGCCATTGCTTGTCGCTGCGGACCTGGAAGTGAACCTTCAGGTCACGCACCGACAGGATGGGGTTGCCCCGGCTGCTGATCTGGCCTTCAGACATGGGCCACCTCCTTGTGCTTCAGGTTCGACACTTCTTCCCAGCTTTTGTGGCAGGCGCGCAGCACATGGGTGTTGTGCTCGCCGGGCTGCAACACCGGCAGTTCGGTCACGCAACGCTCGGATGCCAGCGCGCAGCGCTCACTGAACGGACAACCCTTGGGCATATTGGCCATGTTCGGCGGGTTGCCGGGGATGGAGGTCAGTTCGTCACCCTCGTGATCCAGGCGCGGCAGCGCGCCCAGCAGGCCGATGGTGTAGGGATGGGACGGGTGGTAGAAGATGTCCTTCGACTGGCCGTATTCCATCACGCGGCCGCCGTACATCACCATCACGCGGTCGCACAGGCCGGCCACCACACCCAGGTCGTGGGTGATCATCACGATGGCGGTGCCGAAGTCGCGCTGCAGATCCTTCAGCAGCGAGATGATCTGCGCCTGCACGGTCACGTCCAGTGCAGTGGTCGGCTCGTCGGCCACCAGCACTTCCGGCTCGCACAGCAGTGCCATGGCGATCATCACGCGCTGGCGCATGCCGCCGGAGAATTCGTGCGGATACATGCTGATGCGGCGGGCGGCTTCGGGGATTTTCACCGCTTCCAGCAGCTCGATGGCGCGCATCTTGGCCTGCTTGCGCGTCATGCCCTTGTGCAGTTCCAGTACCTCGGTCATCTGGCGCTCGACCGTCAGGTACGGGTTGAGCGAGGTCATCGGGTCCTGGAAGATCATCGCCATGTGGTGGCCACGCACGCGGTTCAGCTCGCGCGGGCTCATGGTCAGCAGGTTCTGGCCGTTGTACAGCGCCTCGCCGGTGGTGCGGCCGTTCTTGGCCAGCAGCCCCATCATGGCGAGCACGGTCTGGCTCTTGCCGGAACCGGATTCGCCGACGATGCCCAGCGTCTCGCCCTTGTCGAGTTCGAAGTTGACGCCGTTGACCGCGTAGACCAGGCCGTCGTGGGTCTGGAACTGCACCCCGAGATTCTTGACTTGTAACAGACTCATGGTGGGTTCCTCGCCTTAGCGGTCCTTCGGGTCCAGCGCGTCGCGCAGGCCGTCGCCGATGTAGTTGGCGCAGTACAGGGTGATCGACAGCAAGCCGGCCGGGAACAGCAGCATCCAGGGCTGCATTTCCATCTTGGCGGCGCCGTCGCCGATCAACACGCCCCAGCTGGTCATTGGCTCCTGCACGCCCAGGCCGATGAAGGACAGCACGGATTCGGTCAGGATCACGCCCGGCACGGTCACCGAGGTGTAGATCACCACGATGCCGAGCAGGTTAGGCACGATGTGGCGGAAAATGATCTTCCAGGTCGGCACGCCGATGGCGCGCGCGGCTTCCACGAACTCCTTGCCGCGCAGCGACAGGGTCTGGCCACGCACCACCCGCGCCATGTCCATCCACGAGAACACGGTGATGGTCAGCACCACCAGGTAGAACTCGCGGCCCAGCAGCGTCACCATCAGCACGGCGATCAGCAGGTAGGGGATGGCGTACATCATGTCGACGATACGCATCAGGAAGGAGTCGACCTTGCCACCCATGAAGCCGGCGGTTGCGCCCCAGACGATGCCCACGGTCACCGAAGCCAGCGTGGCCATCAGGCCGACCAGCAGCGAGATGCGGCCACCGATCAACGACCTGACCAGCAGGTCACGGCCGGATTCATCCGTACCGAACAGGTGCCAGCCCGCCCAGGTGGGGGCCAAGCTCATGGCGTTCCAGTCGGTCTCGTCGTAGCTGTGCGGCAGGACATAGGGCCCGAACACACAGGCCAGCGTCACCAGCAACAGGATGACCGTGCTGGCGACCGCCGCCTTGTTGCGGATGAAGCGGCGACGGGCATCGGCCCACGGACTGCGGCCCTTGATCGGCGCCATGGCGCCGCTGGCAGCCAAGGCATCCGCCACCGCGCGTTGTTTACTCTTCAGCATGGTGGGGTCCTCGTCAGTAGCGGATCTTCGGGTCGAGCACCGCATAGGCGAGGTCGACCAGCAGGTTGAGCAACACGGCTACCACCGTAACCAGCACCACCAGGCCCAGCACCAGGGTGTAGTCACGGTTGCCGGCACCGTTGACGATCAGCTTGCCGATCCCCGGCAGCG
>CBIHQA010000519.1:0-3210 GCA_966211475.1 uncultured Neisseriales bacterium | reverse complement strand
ACGAAGCCGCCCGTGCCGGCGTCGACATTGGAGAGATCGATTTCCGTCCCTGCGGTTTGACCGAACACCACATAGCTGCGACCGGCCATCTCGCCAGCGGCGGGGTCGCCGTACTCTGCGCCGACAATCAGGTCGGCAAGCCCGTCGCCGTTGACATCCCCGACAGTGTCGACGCTCACGCCGCTCCAATCACCCGAGCATTGACCATTGATGGCGAACCCGCCGAAGCCTCCTGCGATATTGGAAAGATCCACCGAACCCGTGGCGGTCTTGCCGAACACCACATAACTACGCCCGGCATTGCTGCCCGCAGCAGGATCGCTTGTCCGGGCGCCGACGATCAGGTCGCTCAGACCATCGCCGTTGACGTCGCCGCCGCCGGAGACGCTGGCGCCGCTGTTGTCGGAACTGCACTGCCCGTTGATGACAAAACCGCCGGTGCCCGCCGCGACATTGGAAAGTTCCACCGCGGTCGTGTCCGACTGGCCGAACACCACGTAACTGCGCCCGGCGTCATTTCCTCCTGCGGGATCGCCCTGTGGAGCGCCGACGACCAGGTCGGCCAGGCCATCGCCATTGACATCCCCGGCAGAAGCCACGCTATCGCCGGTCACATCGGAGGCACAGTGACCATTGACGACAAAACCACCGGTGCCCGCCGCGATGGCCGTGAGGTCGATGGCCGTGGTACCGGTCTGGCCGAATACGACATAGACGCGGCCGGCATCGGATCCGCTGGCGGGATCCGCATACCTTGCCCCAACGACGAGATCGGTCAGGCCGTCACCGTTGACGTCGCCGGCGCTGGCGACACTGACACCGCTCAAATCGCCCCCGACTCCACCATTGATGACAAAGCCACCTGTGCCCGCCGCGATTCTGGAGAGATTGACCATCGAATCCACCGTGGTGAAATTCAAGGTGGTGGCAACGGCGATCCCAGCATAGGCGTTGCCTGCCGCATCCAGCAGCACGCCCGAAGCCATCTGCACGTTGTAGCTGCTGTCGGTGAGCAAGTTGGCCGTCGGGCTGATCGTCACCGTCGTGCCGCTGACAGTGACCTGTGTCGCATCACCCACCGCGATGGTGCGTGTGTCGCCGGCCCCGTTGCTGATCACGATGTCGCCGGTCCCAGCCGTCACGTTTTCGCTGAAGGTCAAGACGATGTCGCTGCTTGCCTCGACGCTGATGGTGTCGTCCGCCGGGGTGCTGGAAGACAAGCTTGGGGACGTGGTGTCGACCAGGTAGCTGCTGTTGTCGGAACCCAGTACATGCGTCAGCGTCGCATTGTTGCCAGCGGCGTCGGTCAAGGTGCCGCCGTTCAGGCTCAGGCTGTTGGCGGCGATGGAGATGCCGTTGGCATCGGTTTGACCGGACTGGAGGGTGTAGTTGAAGACCAGGGCGGTGGTGCCGGATCCCGAAGCGTAGTTCGCTTGCACCGTGGTGCCGCCAATGTCGAGCGCCAGCTGCGGCGTGCCGGTGACGGTGACGGCCTCACTCATGGTGACGGTGACGCTGATGACGTCGCCGGCGTTGAGCGTGCTGTTCTGTCCGCCGCTGGCCGAGGTGATGGCCACGCTGCTGATGGTGGGGGCGGTGGTGTCGACGAGGTAGCCGCTGCTGTCGGCCACGCTGACGTGTGTCAATGTCGCGGTGTTGCCTGCAGCGTCGGTCAACGTGCCGCTGTTCAGGCTCAAGCTGTCGGTGGCGATGGAGATGCCGTTGGCATCGGTTTGACCGGCCTGAAGGGTGTAGTTGAAGACCAGGGCGGTGGTGCCGGAGCCGGAGGCATAGTCGGCCTGGACCGTGGTGCCGCCGATGTCCAGGGCCAGCCGGGGCGTGCCGGTCACGGTGGTGGCCTCGCTCATCGTGACGGTGACGCTGACCACGTCGCCGGCGTTGAGCGTGCTGTTCTGGCCGCCGCTGGCCGAGGTGATGGCCACGCTGCTGATGGTGGGGGCGGTGGTGTCGACGAGGTAGCCGCTGCTGTCGGCCACGCTGACGTGTGTCAATGTCGCGGTGTTGCCTGCAGCGTCGGTCAACGTGCCGCTGTTCAGGCTCAAGCTGTCGGTGGCGATGGAGATGCCGTTGGCATCGGTTTGACCGGCCTGAAGGGTGTAGTTGAAGACCAGGGCGGTGGTGCCGGAGCCGGAGGCATAGTCGGCCTGGACCGTGGTGCCGCCGATGTCCAGGGCCAGCCGGGGCGTGCCGGTCACGGTGGTGGCCTCGCTCATCGTGACGGTGACGCTGACCACGTCGCCGGCGTTGAGCGTGCTGTTCTGGCCGCCGCTGGCCGAGGTGATGGCCACGCTGCTGACGGTCGGTGCGGTGGTGTCCACGAGGTAGCCGCTGTGGTCGGCCACGCTGGCATGCGTCGATGTCGCGGTGTTGCCCGCAGCATCGGTCAAGGTCCCGCTGTTCAGCGCCAGGCTGTCGGCGGCGATGGAGATGCCGTTGGCATCGGTTTGACCGGCCTGGAGGGTGTAGTTGAAGACCAGGGCGGTGGTGCCGGAGCCGGAAGCGTAGTCGGCCTGGACGGTGGAGCCGCCGATGTCGAGCGCCAGCCGGGGCGTGCCGGTCACGGTGGTGGCCTCGCTCATGGTGACGGTGACGCTGATCACGTCGCCCGCGTTCAGCGTGCTGCTCTGGGCGCCGCTGGCCGAGGTGATGGCCACGCCGCTGACGGTGGGGGCGCTGGTGTCGACCAGGTAGCTGCCATTGTCGGCCACGCTGGCGTGGGTGAGGGCGGCATCGTTGCCAGCGGCATCGGTCAGTGTGCCGCTGTTCAGGCTCAGGCTGTTGGCTGCGATCGAGATGCCGTTGGCGTCGGTCTGCGATGCCTGGACGGTGTAGTTGAAGACCAGGGCGGTGGTGCCGGAGCCGGAGGCGTAGTCGGCCTGGACGGTGGTGCCGCCGATGTCGAGCGCCAGCCGGGGTGTGCCGGTGACGGTGGTGGCCTCGCTCATGGTGACGGTGACGCTGACCACGTCGCCGGCGTTCAAGGTGCTGCTCTGTCCACCGCTGGCCGAGGTGATGGCCACGCTGCTGACCGTTGGCGCCGTGGTGTCGACCAGGTAGCTGACGTTGTCAGAGACGCTGGAATGGGTGAGGGCGGCGTCGTTGCCTGCGGCATCGGTCAGCGTGCCGCTGTTCAGGCTCAGGCTGTTGGCCGCAATGGAGATGCCGTTGGCGTCGGTCTGTCCAGCCTGG
>CBIHQA010000518.1:0-3212 GCA_966211475.1 uncultured Neisseriales bacterium | reverse complement strand
AACCCGTAGCCTGGACGCCGCAGGCGGCCGGGGAGACCGTGCCAACCCGGCCGCCTTGCGGGCGTCCAGGCTACAAGTGCCGAGGGACTTCAGCGAATCGAGGGAATTAACAGGACTCGGCCTTAACCCCGCAACGCATCGTGCAACACCGCCCCCGCCGCCCCCACCGCACAGGCATTGATCCCGAACTGGCATTGCCGCACCACGGTGCTGTGAAAGTCGTACCGTCCCTCCAGCGCTTTGAGGCTGTCCCTGGCCGCGTCCAAGAAGGGCGCACCCAGCTGACACAAAGGCCCGCCCAACACGATGGCGGCCGGGTCTACCGTGTTGCAGAGGTTCTGCATCAGCATGCCCAGGTAGCGGCCTGCGCGGTGGACGGCAGCGGTGACGGCGGGTTCGCCCCGTTGCAGGCGGCTGGCCAGTTCGCTGATCGGCAGGATCGGTTCCGCCGTGCCGGTGACGGCGGCGCTGACGGCACGCTGCGAGACGAAGGTTTCCGCACAGCCGTGCCGGCCGCAGCGGCACAGTGGCCCGTCCAGTTGCAGGATGGTGTGGCCGACTTCGCCCGCCGAGCCGTCGTGGCCCTGGTAGAGCTGGTCGTCCAGCACGATGCCGCCGCCCACGCCGATGCCCAGGCTCAGGTAGACCAGCGGTTCGGTGCGCTGGGTAGTGCCGAACACGTATTCCGACAGCGCCGCCGCGTTGGCTTCGTTGAGCACGGTGGTCGCCAGCTCGTGGACGCCGGCGTTGGCCAGTGCCTCCAGCAGCGGCGCCTGGATATCCATGTCGTGCCAATCCAGGTTGGGCACGAAGCCCAGCCGGCGGCCGGCCGCATCCACCGTACCGGGAATGCCCACACCGAGGCCCAGCGCGGTGCGGCCTTGCTGCTGAAGCGCCGCGTATTCCTGGCCGATCAGTTGCGCGAGCGATTGCAGGGTGCCGGCCAGATCCTGATGCCGGTAAGCCTGCATGCGGGATGCCAGCAGCTGGCCCTGCAGGTTGCAGGCCACCACGTTCAGGTAGTCCACGCCAATCTCGGCGCCCAGCAAGGCGAGCCGGCCAGGGTCGAGTTGCAAGGGCGTCGGCCGGCGGCCGAGCGAGCCGGAGGCGGTCGCGTCGCGCTCGCACAGCCAGCCTTCGTCGATCAGCTCCTGCACCAGCAGGCTGACGGTCGATTTGGTCAGGCCGCTGCGCTTGGCCAGATCGGCGCGCGACAGGCCGGCCTCGCCCTTGACCAGCCGCAGCAGCGCGGCGCTGTTCAGCCGCTTCAGCAGGCTCTGGTCGCCAGTCATCGTGCTCATTTGCTCATTCTGTTCCGTGTTTGGCTGCGGGGGCCAAGGTGTCAGGGGCGTGCATGGTGACCGTCATGGTGGTGGTCTGGGTCAGCGATTCGCCCTCTTGCAACACGGTCAGTCCTGGCTGGCCGGGCAGGTGGAAGGCATCGATCGGGTGGCTGACCGGTTCCAAGCAGAAGTATGCCTGCCCCGCAGGCCGGTAAAGCTGAAAATAACCGGGATTCGGGGTGGTGGACAGCGTCAGTTGCAGCCCGGCCTGCGGCCAGGTGATCGTGGCCCGCCCGTCCCAGCCGGTAAAGCAATGGTCCACCGTTTGCCCGGCGACCCGGCGCGGTTCGCGATAGTCCCAATCGGACGGGATCGTCGGGCTGTGCCGGTTCGGCAGTGCCGATGCCTCGCTTTGCCAGACGCCATCTGCGTGGGCCTGCAGCCAGGCATCCTGCCCGCTGTCTAAATAGGGGTGCAAACCGATGCCGTAGGGCAGAGGATTGGCCCCCAGATGCGTCACCGTCAGATCGATACGCAAGCCATCCGGCAGCAGTTCAACCGTCTGACTGGCCTCGAAATGATAGGGGCTGCCCTGGAAATGTCGGGACAGCAGGCGCAGCTCCAGGCGGGTGGCTGTTTGCGATTGAACCTGCCAAGGCTGCAGCCAGGCATCGCCATGGATGGGGAAGGGCTCGCCATCCCGGTTTGGGGTAAGCGGATGATGCCGGCCCACGTGGTCGAACCCGCCTTCGCCAACGCGATTGGCCCAAGGCAGCAGCGGGAAGCACGCCATCTGGTACAGATCACCGGTGCCGGGCGGCGCCTCCCGCAGCAGCGGTTGCCACTGGCCGTCCTTCGCCAGCCAGTCCCATCGGCTGATTGCGCCACCCAGGGCAGGAACGACTTCCAGCCACTGGGTGGCGGTGGTCAGCAGTTCGGACATGGGCGGTGCTCCAGGTGGTCGGATACGGTTCCTAAATTAGTTTGTATCTTACACTTACTTATTAAAGGGGTTCACGCAATCAAAGAGGATGGGTGAAGAGAAAGGCTGCACGGGCAGGCGAGGGGATCGCCTGCCCCGAGTGTGGTGCGAGAAGCAGACCTGCTATCGCCTCAAGCCGGTTCCTGCTGTCCTAACAGTAGCGACTGCACCAGCGCCGGCAACTGATCCATGTGCTCGAACACCTCCCGCGCACCGGCCCGCATTACTCGGTCCACCTGATCGTCCGGCGTATGGCCGCCACCCACAAAGGCCAATACATGCATACCGGCCGCCGTGGCGGCGGTGATGCCGGTCACGCTGTCTTCCACCACCAAGCAGGCACCCGGCTCGGCGCCCAACCCTCGCGCCGCCGCCAGATACACATCCGGACTGGGCTTGGGCCGTGCCACCAGATCGGCGGAATAGACATGGTCGCCGAACACCTCCACCAGACCAGCGCGCCGCAGCGCGGCACGTACCCGGGGCTGGGCACTGTTGCTGGCCACCGCCTTAGGCAGTGCAATGCGGGTCAGCGCCTCCACCACGCCCGGCGTGGCGCGGCTGCGTTCGTCGCAAGCGGCCTCCACCGCATGGTGGATGGCGGCAAAACGCGCCGGACCACGCACCGCGACGCCGACGGTGTCGAAGAACTCCCGCAACAGCGGCTCCAGCATGGCGCCCAGGCGGGCTTTCAACCACGCGCTGCGGGCGGCGGTGTCAGGCATCAACGACTGGAGTTCGGTGGACAGCACGTCCAGCGCGACCGATTCGGTATCGACCAGTACGCCGTCGCAATCGCAGATCAGATGGGTGAAGCGGGGTTGGCTGGGCAAGGGGAGTCCATTTCTAAGTACGAGTGTGCCGAGGGCAAGGGCATGGCCATATGGAGAGCGTTTCTATGCGTCCAACGGCTCCACACCCACATATCTAGCCCCTAAAACATCGGC
>CBIHQA010000517.1:0-3212 GCA_966211475.1 uncultured Neisseriales bacterium | reverse complement strand
CGCCTCGAATCGATCGAGACGCGGGCGGTGTGCATGCTGTTCAAGCTTTGATCGCTTCGTCGGGCCGGTGTGGGCCCGACCTCGACTACCTTTGAACGGCGCCCGGTTTGGTGCCCCACACCGGGGACCCGTTGACTTCCTCCTCGAACAGATGCCAATTGGAGGCAGAAGTCAGCCGTGCGTAGGCTGCGCTCGCGCCGGGCACGTTGTGCTGGACCGCATAAGTCAAGGCCGGCATCAGGTTACCCCAGTACGCTGTGGCTCCTGGAAAATAGGCGCCGCGCAGATCCCCTTCGATGTGAGGGCCTGGGCTGGTGCGGTATGTGGCCGCATAGAGGCTTCCCCAGTTCGGGAACCACGGCCCCGTGCCGTTCTCGAAATCAGGTGAGTCGGTTGGCGCGATCGCAATGGTGTACGTCGCGGCGTCCCGATACAGATATTCGTCCGCGCCGGTACCGCCGAAGCGGCCTACGATGCTCTTGGCCTTCCAGGCGAAAAACTGTGCCAGCTTCGATGCATCGCCTGAGGGGATTCGCAGATCCATGGCCAAGCCATAGCCGAAGGCTGCAGTGATGAAGTCCTGCATCCAGGCAGCACCCATGTAGACGCCGTCGCCTCCGGTGTAGTCTGCATAGGGCGTGATCCAGCCGTACGGGTTGTGCGGGCGCGCGACATAGCGTGCATGCAGGTAGCCCACGTTGGCCCGCAGGGACGAAAGGAAGTCGTTCGCCAGCACATCGTCATCCGGCGTGATGCAGGCCGCCTGGAACAAGGTGCGAATGCCCCAGGCCATGCCGCGTTCGGTGTTCGAGCCGGAGTTGCTGAGCAGCACACCGGCTGAACCTTGGCGATACCCGCTGTGCTGCTTGAGATACAGCGCCGTGGCGACGAACTGCACTTCCTCCATGAAGTACCAGCGGCCCGTGAGCAGGTAGGCCATGAAGCCTACGGAAGGATGATGGCTCGACGCCCAGGTGGCCGGAAAAGCGGGTCCGGTCGAAGACGTGGTTTCTTCACCCGTGACAGAGCCTCCGATGCCGGTAACGCCGTTGCCGTCGCTCATGCAGAGGTTTGGCCATTGGGAGAAGCGTATGGGGCGGTTGGTTGCCTCGTCGCGGAAATGCAGGCCATAGCGGCCCGCGCTGTAGGCATTGAATTGAACGGCCTTGTAGGGTGCGTCCGCCGAAGACGTGAGGTACAGGACGTCCCACTCCGGCAGCAGGCCGATGGACGGGTGGTATCCGGCGGTGCCCATCGCCCCTGGAAAGCTTCCTTGCTGCAACGGGGCGTACCGGGTGGGCAGGCCGACGACGGCAGGGGCCGCCGGACTGACGCTGGCCCGATAGCTCGGCACGACGCCCGTCGCTTGCAGATAATCGGTGTCGTGCTTGACCACCACGCCAGGGTTCACACCCAGCCAGTACGAAACCTCGCTGCCGTCGATCAGCGGGGTGCGGCAATGTGCCGGCAGGTCGATCGTGCGCCCGAAGCGTTGCGCACCATTGATGGCAAACGTGAAAGTGGCACTCTTGCTGCAGGCACCCGCCACCTTGAGATAGCCGTTCTCTATCCACGGCAGGATCTCCACGGCGCCGCCTGCATACAGGCGAACTTCGAGCCAGGCCACGAGGTGGGGATCGGTGCCGACAGGCTTTCGGTAGATCCACGACGACATCTGGGGGCCGGTCACCCACGTCATGGAAGGCGCATTCCATTCGGCCGCTGCAAAGTTCGCTGTGCCAAGGCTGCCGCAGCCCACCGTGGCGGTGATTCCGGTGGCCTGAAGGTCGGCCAGCGCGAGTGCAGTCCCCGACGATGCACTTCCGGTGCTGAGCGACACAACCAGCGGCGTATTGGCCGAAAGCGCAGCCCGGCCGGCGACGATGGCCAACTTCAGCGACTCGTCAGGCCAGCGATTCTTTGCAGTGACCTGCAGATCAGCGATGTTGCCAACGACGCCTGTGCCCTGCGGCACCTCACCTTTGCGGAATGCGAAAGCGAGGCAGAACGGGGCGGTCGGTGCGGCGGTGCCGCTTCGCAAGGTGAACTGCCGGGCCCCGGTCATTGGCGTAGGCGAGGGCGCGGGACCCGTGGAAGGCGATGGCGACGGTGATGGAGGCAGCGGCGACGGAGCGGGTGCGGGCGTCGCACCCGCGTCAGTTTGCGGGCCCGTGCTGCCTCCGCCACCACAAGCGGCCAGGCCGATTCCTGTGACCGTGGCCGTCATTTGAGTCAGGAATGTTCTACGTTGCTTGTTGTGATCCATGTCCATGTCGTCGGCTCTTTGCCGAGCCGCTGTTCGCAGTTGTCAATCGGTCATCCATGGCCTGGCGACGGCGGCTACATTCCGCTCAGCCGCCACGCCTGAACAGGCGAAGCGATGCTGTCGCACCAGACGAAGCACCTTGCTGCCGGCACTTCGATGAACCGTCCCCAAGCGCCGTTGCCTGCCCCTTTGGACGGCACGGCACCGCCCTGGCCGGTCAAGCGCTCGCTGCGCCATTCCCAGGTCCCTGACAGCAATGCCGTCGGCCCAGGCGGCTGCAACCTGTGCACTTGGGTTGAGCCACCTGCTTCGTAGCTGACGATGCAGCTCAGCAGGGTGGACCACTGCCCGCCGCAGCGCGTATCGGCCGGCGGCGCGCCGGTGGGCATCACGCGTGGGACCCGTTGCGGCCCCCCTCCGACGATCGGGCATGCGTAGACGCAGAAATTTGCACCCCCCGTGTCGGCCGACCCCATGCCCACCAAGCAGTCCCAAGGTGCAGGGATGTAGACGAGGCTCTGATTGCCGTATTGGTTGTATTCGACGCCGGGGTACGTGAGTTGAGACCAGTCGCTGAACTTCACGAATTTCAGCGGCCCGTTTCCGTTGCCGCTGAGAAACCAGAACCCTCCGCGGGCCACGTCCGCAGCAGCGGCGGGATAAGAGTTGCCTCCCAGCGTGTCCACCACCCGCGTTGGCGGGTTCGTCGCCGACGACAGATCGAACCGGTGCACCCGTGATGGCGACGCAATGGACGACCCCGCGGAGCAGCACTGGATCAGCGATCCCTTGGAACCACCGCCGACGGACGATGGCTGATAGAGCATGCCGTCGTACGTGTGAGGCGGATAAGGATGGCCGAGGGACAGCGCATTGCTGCTCTCGCCAAACCCATTGAAGCCGCCACCTTCGACCACGGCCGTGCCGGGGACGTTTCGCCCCTTCC
>CBIHQA010000516.1:0-3213 GCA_966211475.1 uncultured Neisseriales bacterium | reverse complement strand
TACGCCTGGAAGTGGTTCGTCTTGCGCCGAACGGCCCAGCCGGCGTGCAGCGGCGGCAACAGATATTGCTCGTGGAGACCTTCCAGGACTTTCGGTATGCCCGCCGACAGGTCGTTGTTCAGGAGGATGGTGCAGGGGTCAAAGTCCTTCAACCCCAGGCGGCCTCGCGTGCGCACGAGCGGCTCGACCAAGAGTGACGAGCCGTCGGGCAGATCGATGGGCGTGGGCGCGGTGACGGTTTCGTCAAGCGTGCCCAGGCGCACGTTCAGGCCTGCCTGATGAAAGATCTGCATCAGGCGGGCGACGTTGGCGAGGTAGAAGCTATTGCGGGTGTGCTTTTCAGGAATCAGCAGCAGGTTCTTCGCCTCGGGACAGATTTTCTCGATGGCGGCCATGGCCGCCTGCACGGCCAGCGGCAGCATCTCGGCCGTCAGGTTGTTGAAGCCGCCGGGAAAGAGATTGGTGTCGACCGGTGCGAGCTTGTACCCGGCGTTTCGCACGTCGACGGACGTGTAGAACGGGGGGGTGTGCTCCATCCATTCGAGGCGGAACCAACGTTCGATGGCCGGCAGCGACTCGAGAATGCGCTGCTCGAGTTCATTGATCGGGCCGTTGAGGGCGGTGATGAGGTGTGGAACCATGGGGAGCCCGAAAAGATCGCGTCGATGCGGAGATTCTAGGCATGTGGGGGCGACCGGTGCGCCTGCAAGTCACCCGGAGATGCACCCATGAGAAAGGCCACCTCGCGGTGGCCTTTCCTTAACAACTGAAGTCCGGCGCCTCCCGACGCCGGGGCGAGCGCTTACTTGTGGTAGGCGGTTTCGCCGTGGGCCGAGATGTCCAGGCCCTCGCGTTCTTCTTCTTCCGTGACCCGCAGCCCGACGACCAGGTCAACGACCTTGAAGGCGATGAACGAGACCACGGCGGACCAGACGACGGTGAGCAACACGGCCTTCAGCTGGATCCACACTTGAGCGCCGATGCTGTTGGAGACGACGGAAGCCGTCACCCAGTTGCCGACGAAACCCGGGCCGCCGAGCTCCTGGTTGTTGAAGACACCGGTCAGCAGCGCGCCGACGATGCCGCCGACGCCGTGGACCCCGAAGACGTCCAGGGAATCGTCAGCACCCAGCATGCGCTTGAGGCCATTGACGCCCCACAGGCAGGCGAATCCGGCGATGAAACCGATCACGAGGCCGCCCATCAGGCCGACGTTGCCCGCGGCCGGGGTGATCGCGACGAGGCCAGCCACGGCGCCCGATGCCGCGCCGAGCATGGAGGCCTTGCCCTTGATCAGCGCTTCACCAATGCACCAGGCGAGCACGGCAGCCGCCGTGGCACCGAACGTGTTCATGAACGCGAGCACAGCGCTGTTACCTGCTTCGAGGGCGGAGCCAGCGTTGAAGCCGAACCAGCCCACCCACAGCAGCGAAGCCCCCACCATCGTGAGCGTGAGCGAATGCGGCGTGAACGCTTCCTTGCCGTAGCCGACGCGCTTGCCGATCACGAACGCACCCACCAGGCCAGCGACGGCCGCGTTGATGTGCACCACCGTGCCGCCCGCGAAGTCAAGGGCACCCATCTGCCACAGGAAACCAGCCTTGCCGTTCATCTCGTCGACGACGGAGGCGGCCGAGTAGGCGTCCGGCCCCATCCAGAACCAGACCATGTGGGCGATCGGGGCATAGCTGAACGTGAACCACAGAACCATGAACAGCAGCACCGCCGAGAACTTGATGCGCTCGGCGAACGCACCGACGATCAGGCAGCAGGTGATGCCTGCGAACGTGGCCTGGAACGCGGCAAACAACATCTCGGGGATGTAGACGCCCTTGCTGAACGTGGCCGCGACCTGGAATGCACCGGTCTTGGCATCGAACAGGCCTTTGAGGAACAGGCGGTCGAGACCACCGATGAACTTGTTGCCCTCGGTGAACGCCAAGCTGTAGCCATAGATCATCCAGAGCACCACGATCAACGAGAACGTCACGAGCACCTGCATGAGCACCGACAGCATGTTCTTGCTGCGCACCAGGCCGCCGTAGAACAGCGCGAGTCCGGGGACGGTCATCATGATGACGAGCAGCGTGGACACGCTCATCCAGGCCACGTCGCCCTTGTTGGGCACCGGCGCTGCCGCAGGCGCTGCCGAGGCGGCTTCAGCAACCGCCGATGCGGCGGGTGCCGCGGCAGGCGCGGGCGTGGCCGCCGCAGATGCCGCGGCGACAGGCGCCGAAGCGGCGGCGTCCTGCGCGGAGGCCCCCCCGGCAAAACCCAGGACCGACAAGCCCAGGACAAGTGAAGCGATCAGTTTCTTCATGGTTTCGACTTTCGAGGGACCGTCAGAGTGCGTCCTTGCCGGTTTCACCGGTCCGGATGCGAACCACTTGCTCCAGCGGTGAGACGAAGATCTTGCCGTCGCCGATCTTGCCGGTGCGCGCGGCACCTTCGATGGCTTCGATCACCCGATCGATCAGGGCGTCGTCCACGGCGGCCTCGATCTTCACCTTGGGAAGAAAGTCCACCACGTATTCCGCACCGCGGTACAGCTCGGTATGGCCCTTCTGGCGCCCGAAACCTTTCACTTCAGTCACGGTGATACCTTGCACGCCAATGGTGCTCAAAGCTTCACGGACCTCATCAAGCTTGAACGGCTTGACGATGGCAGTCACCATCTTCATCGGAATTCTCCTTTTGATACCCGCTTTGTTTTCAATCGGCCAGGCCGCTCATCACATGGACTTCGTGATGGAAAGGATCAGGCGACCCTTGTTGGCATCGCCCCAGGTGCCCTTCTTGTTCGCACCCACGAAGGCTGCGGCGGCCGAGAAGCCGGAACCGAGGTCGTACGTGGCGCCGAGCTTGTAGTCGATGTAGTTGGCCAGGCTTTCACCGGACGCCGCGGCGGCGTCGTGCGCGTCATCGGAGAAGCGGGTGGCGCCCAGGTGTGCGTTCAGGGTGACGCCTTTCACGACCTCATAGTTGGCCGACAGATCGGCGTACAGCGTGCCGCGGCCTTCCTCCCAACCGAAGTAGCGCTTCGACGCCGTGTACGACAGCTTGGCGGTGACGAATCGCCACGACATGGCACCGTAGAGCTCCGTGGTGTTGAAGGTCGAGCCTTGCGGGTATTGGTAGCGGAGTACGCCCACGTCGTAACCGAAGTCCTTCGTGATCTCGCCCTTGTAGCCGCCGTAGAGGTCCATCTCGAGG
>CBIHQA010000515.1:0-3221 GCA_966211475.1 uncultured Neisseriales bacterium | reverse complement strand
CCCACCTTTGTTAGCAGCCCTGCTTTGCGCCCTTCCGCCGGTTCGCTCCCCATCTGTGCCAGCAGCCTGTAAAATCGACTGATTTTCTCAAGTATTCATCTTTGCCATGAGCAAGAAGCTGTACATCAAGACCTTCGGCTGCCAGATGAACGAGTACGACTCGGACAAGATGGCGGACCTGCTGAACGTCACCGAGGGGTTGGAGAAGACCGACAACCCCGAAGAAGCGGACGTGATCCTCTTCAACACCTGTTCCGTGCGCGAAAAGGCGCAGGAGAAGGTGTTCTCCGACCTCGGCCGCATCAAGCACCTGAAACAGCAGAACCCTGGCCTGATCATCGGCGTCGGCGGCTGCGTGGCCAGCCAGGAAGGCGACGCCATCGTGCAGCGGGCGCCCTATGTGGACGTGGTGTTCGGCCCGCAGACCCTGCATCGCCTGCCCAAGCTGATGGAAGCCCGGCGCGAGAGCGGCCATTCGCAGGTGGACATCAGCTTTCCGGAGATCGAGAAGTTCGACAACCTGCCGCCCGCCCGGGTGGAAGGCGCGTCGGCCTTCGTGTCGATCATGGAAGGCTGCTCCAAATACTGCACCTTCTGCGTGGTGCCCTATACCCGTGGTGAGGAAGTGTCGCGCCCCTTCGAGGACGTCCTGACCGAAGTCGCGCGCCTGGCCACCCAGGGGGTGAAGGAAGTCACCCTGCTCGGCCAGAACGTGAACGCCTATCGGGGCGCGATGGCCGATGGCGAGATCGCGGATTTCGCGCTGCTGCTGGAATACGTGCACGAAGTCCCCGGCATCGAGCTGATCCGCTACACCACCAGCCACCCGCGCGAAGTGACGGACCGGCTGATCGCCGCGCACGGCAAGCTGCCCAAGCTGTCGTCCTTCCTGCACCTGCCGGTGCAGGCCGGTAGCGACCGCGTGCTGGCGGCGATGAAGCGCGGCTACACGGCGCTGGAATACAAGTCGCTGGTGCGCAAGCTGAAGGCGGCCCGGCCGGACCTGCATCTGTCGTCCGACTTCATCGTCGGCTTCCCCGGTGAGACGGAGGAAGACTTCGAAAAGACCATGAAGCTGATTGAGGACGTCGGTTTCGACCAGAGCTTCAGCTTCATCTACAGCGCCCGCCCTGGCACGCCGGCGGCCGACCTGCCGGACGATACCCCGCAAGAGGTCAAGGTGCAGCGCCTGATGCGCCTGCAAGCCAAGATCCACGAGCAATCGCTAGCGATCAGCCAGGCGATGGTCGGCACCGTGCAGCGCGTGCTGGTGGAGAGCCCGTCCCGTCGGGACCCGAAGCAGCTGGCCGGGCGCACCGACAACAACCGGATCGTCAACTTTGACGGTCACCCGCGTCTGATCCACCGCTTTGTCGACGTGCGCATCACCGAAGCGCTGCCGAACTCGCTGCGGGGCGAGGTGGTCACAGTAGGCGAAACGACGGCCTGACCCGCACGCCGGTTTTCGACAGGCGGCGCAGCGTTTGAACACCGCTTTGCCTGTCGGATCGCGGGCAGTCCGTCCAATCGACAGGACTGCTGCGCTGGGTTGCATTCTTCCGTCCTGTCTCGTGACAGGACCCGTACTTCGACCGGGCCGGAATGACGGGCTTCTGCCGCGTGCCGGCCGGTCCCCGATCAGGACATCACGTGGCCGTTACCCTGGAAATCGCATTCACCCCGGTGGACAACCAGAAGCTCGCCAACCTGTGCGGCGCGCTGGACGAGAACCTGCGCCAGGTCGAGAACGGCCTGGGCGTGCACATCGCCCGCCGTGGCGAGAAGTTCTTCGTGGATGGCACGCCGGATCGCTCCGCGCTGGCCATTGAGCTGCTGGAGCGCCTCTATGAGCGCGCCACCCGCCCGGTGCCGGTGGAAGACGTGCAGCTCGGCCTGATCGAGGTGGCCCGCCCGGAAACCGCCGGGCACACCGACGGCACTCCAAACCTGATGACCCGCCGGCCGGACCTGAAGGGCCGCACCCTCAACCAGGGTTCCTACCTGCGCGCCATCCAGCAATACGACATCACCTTCGGCGTTGGCCCGGCCGGCACCGGCAAGACCTACCTCGCGGTGGCCAGTGCGGTGGATGCGCTGGAGCGCGACCTGGTGAAGCGGCTGGTGCTGGTGCGCCCGGCGGTGGAAGCGGGCGAAAAGCTCGGCTACCTGCCCGGCGACCTGGTGCAGAAGGTCGACCCCTACCTGCGGCCGCTCTACGACGCGCTTTACGACCTGATGGGCTTCGACAAGGTGCACCGCGCCTTCGAGCGCAATGTGATCGAGGTGGCGCCGCTTGCCTTCATGCGCGGCCGGACGCTCAACCACGCCTTCGTGATCCTCGATGAGGCGCAGAACACCACGCCGGAACAGATGAAGATGTTCCTCACCCGCATCGGCTTCGGCAGCAAGGCGGTGGTCACCGGCGACATCACCCAGGTGGACCTGCCGCGCCACCAGAAGAGCGGGCTGGTCGACGCCATCGACGTGCTGTCGGACGTCAACGGCATCGCCTTCCAGCGCTTCGATGCGTCCGACGTGGTGCGTCACCCGCTGGTCCAGCGCATCGTGCAGGCCTACGACGCCCGCCAGGCCAAGATCGAACAGGCAGCGAAATCGTGAGACGGGCCGCCGCCTTCCTTCTGGCCGCCACGCTGAGCCTGTCGACCTGGGCGATCAACCCGAAGGCCGAGCCGGAGGTGAACCACCTGCTCGACTTCGTCGCCAAGTCCGGCTGTACCTTCTTCCGCAACGGCTCCGCCTACGACAGCCAGGCCGCCCGTACTCACTTGGCCGACAAGTATGGCCAGATCAAGGATCGCCTGAAGACGGCTGAAGACTTCATCGAATACGCGGCCAGCCGCAGCTCGATGACCGGGCAGAACTACGAAGTGGTCTGCGGCAAACAGCCGCGTCGCCCCAGCGGCGACTGGTTGCGCGAAGAGCTGACCCGCTTCCGCAGTGCCAAACCGGCCGGCGGCGCGTGAGGCTGGTCGACACGGAATCCAGCTGGGAGACGGCCGGCCGCCGCTTGACCTTGCATGCGGTCGGCCCGGCCGACGCTCGATCGCCATTCCCCGATGTGCGTGCCGTGCTGCGGCCGGTGTTCGACTAACTGGCTCCGTGGCTGTCGCCCGGTGGACACCATGCCCGGATACGCAGCCTGCCCGGCGCCGTGATCGCCGGACATTGCGGCAACGCGGCGGAACTCGATCTGCTGCTGC
>CBIHQA010000514.1:0-3227 GCA_966211475.1 uncultured Neisseriales bacterium | reverse complement strand
ACACAAAACGTGCCCTGCTGCGGAGCTCAAACACGGTCCACCTTTTCTCCCGCCCCGCCTGCGTTGCTCGGCGCTTGCAAAGGGGGGCTTAGCCCCGGCTGTGCGCTTCGCGCCCTGCGCCTTGTTAAAAGCGGGAACCGCAGTATGCGTAGGTTGGTGTTGAGCGAAGCGAAGCCCAACAAACCCCTGTTTCCACATTGCTGTGTTGGGCTTCGCCTGCGCCTCAACCCAACCTACGTTTCCTCGTTATCCCTTGTTCTGCGCGAACAGCGCATCCAGTTTCTGCTCGTACGCGTGGTAGCCCAGGTGTTCATACAGCTCGGCACGGGTCTGCATGGTGTCGACCACGTTCTTCTGCGTGCCGTCGCGGCGGATCGCTTCGTACACGTTCAGTGCGGCCTTGCTGGCGGCGCGGAAGGTGGACAGCGGGTAGAGCACCATCGCCACGCCCTGGTCGCCCAGTTCCTGGGTGGTGAACAGCGGGGTCTGGCCGAATTCGGTGATGTTGGCCAGCACCGGCACCTTCACCGCGTCGACGAACTGGCGGTACATCGCCAGGTCGGTCATCGCTTCCGGGAAGATCATGTCGGCACCGGCTTCGACACAGGCGCAGGCGCGATCGATGGCGGATTGCAGGCCTTCCACGGCCAGGGCGTCGGTGCGGGCCATGATCACCATGCCATCTTGGCGAGCGTCGGCGGCGGACTTCACCCGGTCGACCATCTCGTCCTGGCCGACGATGGCTTTGTTCGGGCGGTGGCCGCAGCGCTTGGCCTGCACCTGGTCTTCGATATGCACGGCGGCGGCGCCGGCTTTTTCCAGGTAGCGCACGGCGCGGGCGATGTTGAAGGCGCCACCCCAGCCGGTGTCGATGTCGACCAGCAGCGGCAGGTCGGTCACGTCGGTGATGCGTCGGACGTCGATCAGCACGTCTTCCAGCGTGGTGATGCCCAGGTCGGGGATGCCGCAGCTGGCAGCGGCGACGCCGCCGCCGGACAGGTAGATGGCCTTGTAGCCGCTGTGTTCGGCCAGGCGGGCGAAGTAGGCATTGATCGCGCCGACGATCTGCAGCGGGTGCTCGGCGGCAACTGCGTCACGGAAGCGTTGGCCGGCGGAAAGGCGTGCGGTCATGAAGAACTCCGTCAGGTGGGGTGTCGGGGCGGGCCTTCGGATGGGCCTGTCCACGGAATGAACTTCCTTCTGCAAGCGCTGTGCCAAGCTGGGCTGGCCAGATGAAGAATGGTTGAATCCGCTGCCATTTCAACGGCTTAGGGAAGAGGGTGGATGCGAGTGGATTTGCTAGCAGAGCGTGCTTGGTGTTTCAATTGAAACAAGTTCGTTTCAAGGTGGAATGATGGAGACGCCCAAACCCCGACTTGCCGTGGTTGCCACCCGTGGCCTGGCCGACCTGGTCCGCGCTGCCCTGAGCGATTACACATCGCTAGCCGAATGGCGCTTGATCGATCGGCCGGCCGAGGAGGCGCTGGGCGATCTGCGTAGCCTGTGGCAGGCTGGTTTGCTGGATGCGGTGGTCGCGGCGGGGGCCAATGCGCAGGCACTGCGGGCGGCTCTGCCGTTGCCGGTCGCGACGATCCAGGTCACTGGTTTTGACGTGCTGCTGGCGTTGCAGGCGGCGCATCGTCGCATCCGGGAGGAACTGCAGGGCGAGGGCAGGGTGGTGATCCTGACCCGGCGGCCGCTGGCGGCGGAGTTCGAACAGCTGGCGCCGTTGCTGACGGTGCCGCTGGATATCCGTTCCTACCTGCGGGACGAGGATGCCCGACAGACTCTGATCGAGCTGGCCGGGGAAGGGGCACGCACGGTGGTGATCGGCTCCAGCCTGGTGGTGCACTGGGCGCAGTTGGAAGGACTGTCCGGCGTGATCCTGTATTCCGCCCAGGCGGTGCGGCGGGCGCTGGACGATGCGCTGGAACTGGCCCGGTTGGCGCATATGGAAGAGATCAAGCGCGAGCGGCTGGATGCGGTGGTGCAGACCCTGTCGGAGGGCGTGGTGGCGGTCGATGCGGAGGAGCGCATCGAAACCCTCAACCCCGCGATGGTGGCGCTATTGGGTGTGGCCGAGGAATGGGCGGTCGGCCGGCGATTGTCCGAACTCGCACCGACCTTGTCGCTGGCCGAGGTGCTGAAGACCGGCGAGGCGCGGCGCGACCAGGTGGAGACGGTGGCCGGCAAGACGCTGGTCACGCAGCGCTTGCCGATCATGGAGCAGGGCCGGCAAGCCGGCGCGGTACTGACTTTCCAGGATGCCGGACGCATCGAGCGGGCCGACCGACAGTTGCGTACCTTGTCACAGCGACGGCAGTTCCGGGCTCGTTACACCTTTGACGACTTGGTGGGCGAATCGCCGGCGATGCGGGCGGCCCGGGAGTTCGCCGGGTTGTATGCGGCGAGCGACGCGGTGGTGCTGATCCAGGGCGAGTCCGGGACCGGCAAGGAACGGTTCGCGCAGGGGATGCACAACCTGTCCGCACGGCAGCGGGCGCCCTTCGTGGCGATCAACTGCGCGGCCTTCCCGGAAAGCCTGCTGGAGTCGGAGCTGTTCGGCTACGAGGAGGGCGCGTTCACCGGCAGCCGCAAGGGAGGCAAGGCCGGCCTGATCGAACTGGCGCACACCGGGACACTGTTCCTGGACGAGATCGGCGACATGCCGTTGCCGTTGCAGACCCGCCTGCTGCGCGTGTTGCAGGAGCGCGAGGTGGTGCGGCTGGGCGGGGTGGAGCCGGTGCCGGTGGACATCCGCGTCATCGCAGCCACCCACCGCGACCTGCGGCTGGCGATGGAGGAAGGGCGCTTCCGGGCGGACCTGTTCTATCGGCTCAATATCCTCAACCTGACGCTACCGCCGCTGCGGGAGCGCACCGCCGATTTGCCCCGGCTGACGGCGGTGATGGCGCAGGCGGCGCTGGCCCGTTTCGGTGGCGGCAGATCGACCGAGCCGCTACAGACTGCGCTGCTGGACGCTGCGGCGGGCTACGGCTGGCCCGGCAATGTGCGGGAATTGGAGAATGTTATCGAACGTTGCGCGGTGTTCTACCAGGCACGTGGCGAGCTGACGCCGGCTGCCGTGCTGCAACTGGCGCCGGAACTGGCGCGGCGCGATAGCGTTGCGGATGACGCGTCGACGCGCATCCGTCTTGCCCTGGCCGCTGCCGGTGGCGATCAGGCCGAGGCTGCTCGACGCTTGGGGATCAGCAGGACGACACTGT
>CBIHQA010000513.1:0-3235 GCA_966211475.1 uncultured Neisseriales bacterium | reverse complement strand
TGGTGGCGCCGCGCGTGGGCGGCGGGCTCAATCCGCACCTATTCTAGCTGCTGCTGGCGGAGTCCGGCGGTTTCGCGGTGCTGTCCGCGGCGGCGGCGCGTGGGCGTTGGCTGGGGTTCTCCGCCTTGCTGACGGCGTTAATGGTTGGCGACATCGGTTTTCTCACCAGCTTTACCGTGCTGTCCGGCGGCATCCGCAGCGGGCTCGGGCTGCTGGTGCTGCCTTACTTGGCGGCCGCGGGCCTGATTGCGCGCGGCCGGCTGACGCTGTTCTTTGCGGCGGTCGCCAGCCTGATGCTGATCGTCAGCGAGCTGTGGCTGGTGTGGTGGCTGCCGCTGTACACGCATGCGATGCTGCAGGCCGGTTTCCTGTCGATCGGCTACTTCGCGGTGGCTTGGCTCGCCTTCCGGCTGGCCGCCTATGCGCGGGAAAAGGAGCTGCTGGCCGAGGCGCGCGAGGTCGACCTCGCCAAGCAAGACGAAGCCAACCGCCTGATCATCCGCGACATGCACGACGGCGTGCTGGTGATCGACCACCAGGAACGTATTCGCCACTACAACCAGCAGGCGCAGCGGCTGCTGGGCACGGAACAGCCGCTCGATACGCTGACCCTGTCTCAGCTTGGCTTCTTGTCCGGCCCGCTCAAGGACTGGGCCACCTTCGGCCCGGCCGACGTGTCCGTCACGGTGCCGGACACCGGGCAGGTGGTCACCCTGCGCATCAAGCGGGTGGGGGTGGACCGCCACGCCGGTGCGGTGATCTTCATCCAGGACTCGCGTGAGGAGCAGCGTCTCGCGCAGCAGATGAAGCTCGCTGCGTTGGGCCGACTCACCGCCAACATCGCTCACGAAATCCGTAACCCACTGTCCGCCATCACCCACGCCACCGACCTGCTGGGCGAAGAGAACGACGAGGTCACCCACACCAAGCTGCTGCGCATCGTGCGCGACAATGCCGCCCGGCTGGATGCGATCGTCGAAGACGTACTGATGCTGAATCGGCGCGACCGCGCGCGGCGCGAGCAACTGTCGCTCAATGGCTTCCTGCTGGAGTTCGTGCGCGAATTCACCGAGGTCGGGCAGGTTGCCTCGGATTGGTTCCAGCTGGATGCCCACACCGCGATCACTGTGCCCTTCGACCGCGAGCACTTGCACCAGATCCTGTGGAACCTCTGTCGCAACGCCATCCGTTTTTGCAGCCAGCGTCCGAACTGCATCGCGCTCAATCTGGAGAAGCACGGCGACGACTGGCGGCTGGAGGTCTCCAACGATGGCCCGCCCATTCCGCCGGAGCTTCAGACGCAACTGTTCGAGCCGTTCTTCACCACCCGCAGCAACGGCACCGGCCTCGGCCTCTACATTGCCCGCGAGCTGGCGTCGGCCAACGGCGTCGATCTGTCGTATATTCATTTGCCGGCTGGCGCTTGTTTCCGCCTGACCGGCCAATTGACCTGAGGAAGCCATGAGCCGTCCGCGTCCCTATCACGTGCTGGTGATCGACGACGAACCCGATCTGCTGGAACTGCTCGACCTCACGCTGATCCGCATGGGCCTGACGGTAGACCGCGCCAGCAGCGCGGCTGGGACGTGCCGATTGCAGTGATCACCGCCTTCGGCAATCTGGAAAACGCCGTGGCTGCGCTGAAGGCTGGCGCCTTTGATTACCTGTCCAAGCCGGTGTCGCTCGACCAGCTGCGCACCCTGGTCAAATCCGCCCTCAGCCTCGACCGCACCGCCAAACCGGCTGCGCCGAGCAGTGCTGCGCCGGCCGATGACGTGCTGCTTGGCCAGTCGCCGGCCATGCAGCAGGTCCGCCAGATGATCGACAAGGTCGCGCGCAGCCTGGCTCCGGTCTACCTGACCGGCGAATCGGGCAGCGGCAAGGAGCGAGCCGCCCGCCTGATCCACCAGAATAGCCCGCGCACCGGCCGGCCCTTCGTCGCCGTCAACTGCGGTGCGATCCCGGAAAACCTGATGGAGAGCGAGTTCTTCGGTTACCGCAAGGGCGCCTTCACCGGCGCCAACGACGACCGCGAGGGTTTCTTCCAGGCTGCCAACGGCGGCACCCTGTTCCTGGACGAAGTGGCCGACCTGCCGCTCGCCATGCAGGTGAAACTGCTGCGGGTGATCCAGGAAAAGCGCGTCCGCAAGCTCGGCAGCACGCAGGAAGAGGCAATCGACGTCCGCATCCTCTGCGCAACCCACCAGAACTTGGCTGACTTGGTGGAGGAGGGCCGCTTCCGGCAAGACCTCTACTATCGCCTCAACGTCATCACCATCCGCATGCCGGCCCTGCGCGACATGCGCGACGACATCCCCACCATCGCCTCCGCACTGCTCGGCCGGCTGGCGGCCAATCACGGCCTGACGCCGCCGCGCATCGAGCGGACGGCGCTGACCGCCCTGTCGCACTATGACTTCCCCGGCAATGTGCGGGAGCTGGAAAACGTGCTGGAGCGTGCGCTGGCGCTGTCCGACGGCCAGACGCTGTTTGAGGACGACCTGCAGCTCACCCCCACGGAGAGCGACCGCGACAGCGCGCCGCCGGTGGGTGCTGGCGACAAGTACCCATTGCAGGACTACCTCGACCGGGTCGAAAAAGAAGCGATCCTGGAAGCCCTGCAGAAGACCCGCTTCAACCGCACTCAGGCCGCCAAGCTGCTGGGCATCACTTTTCGCTCGATGCGCTACCGCATGGAGCGGCTAGGACTGAACGACGGCGAGTGAGCGCGTCGTGCTTGCACCGCTGGGGTAAACTTCCGCCATGGACGACGCTCACCTCCTGCGCTATTCGCGCCACATCCTCCTCGAAGAACTCGGGATCGAAGGTCAGCAGCGCCTGCTCGATGGCCACGCGCTGATCGTCGGCGCCGGTGGCCTCGGTGCGCCGGTGGCGCTCTATCTCGGCGCTGGCGGAGTAGGGCGGCTGAGCATCGCCGACGGTGACGCGGTGGACCTGACCAACCTGCAACGGCAGGTGATCCATGACATGGACAGCCTGGACGTCAACAAGGCGGAGTCCGCCGCCCGTCGCATCCATGCGATGAATCCGGATGCCCGCGTTGATCTGCTGCCGTCGAAGCTGGCGGGGGAGGCGTTGTCGGAGGCGGTGGCAGCGGCCGATGTGGTGCTCGACTGCTCCGACAACTTCGCGACCCGTCATGCGGTGAATGCCGCCTGTGTGCGGCACCGCAAGCCGCTGGTATCCGGTGCGGCGCTGTCTTTCGAAGGCCAGT
>CBIHQA010000512.1:0-3248 GCA_966211475.1 uncultured Neisseriales bacterium | reverse complement strand
CTCTCGGATACCGCGGACCGGCTAACCCGCACCTTCGAGGCGCGGTATGTGTTGGATGGAGAGCTATCCAACGCCCCATTGGGTACCACAGTCGCCATCCAGATCCCAGAGACGCAGTCCGATGTGCAAGGCGGCTTGCGGGTACCGATTGGCTCCCTGTTCGATGCGGGCAAGGGGCCGGGCGTCTGGGTCATCGAAGGCGAGCCGGCAAAAGTTTCCTGGCGGTCAGTCGCGGTCCAGCGTCTGGACGACGATAGTGCACGCATCGCTGGTCAACTCAAGCAAGGCGACCAGATAGTCGCACTCGGCGCGCACCTGCTGCGCGAAGGCGAGCAGGTGAGGGTGGCTGGTCAAGTCGCTACTACCGCTGTAGCAAGCGTGGGAGTGCGGCCATGAGCGAAAGTCGTTTCAATCTGTCGGCGCTCGCCGTGCGCGAGCGCTCCATCACCTTGTTTCTGATCTGCCTGATCTCGTTGGCCGGGATCATTTCCTTCTTCCAACTAGGGCGGGCAGAAGACCCCGCCTTCACGGTCAAGGTGATGACCATCGTCACCGCTTGGCCCGGCGCCACGGCACAGGAGATGCAGGACCAGGTCGCCGAAAAGATCGAAAAGCGCTTGCAGGAACTGCGCTGGTACGACCGTACCGAAACCTATACAAGACCTGGCTTGGCCTTCACTACCTTGACCTTGCTCGACAGCACGCCACCTTCGGAAGTGCAGGAGGAGTTTTACCAAGCCCGCAAGAAAATCAGCGATGAGGCCACCAATCTTCCGTCTGGCGTAATCGGGCCGATGGTCAATGACGAATACGCGGACGTCACCTTTGCCCTGTTCGCGCTCAAGGCCAAGGGCGAACCGCAGCGCTTGCTGGTACGCGAAGCCGAGACGCTGCGTCAGCGGCTGCTGCACGTGCCGGGAGTGAAGAAGGTCAACATCGTTGGCGAGCAGTCCGAGCGTATTTATGTCGAGTTCTCGCATGAGCGCTTGGCAACGTTGGGTGTCAGCCCGGAGGAAGTGTTCGCCGCACTCCATAGCCAGAACGCTCTCACGCCGGCTGGTTCTGTGGAAACCAAGGGGCCGCAGGTGTTCATTCGCCTGGATGGCGCTTTCAATGAATTGCAGAAGATCCGCGACACGCCAGTCGTGGCGCAAGGTCGCACGTTTAAATTGTCGGACATCGCTACGATCAAGCGCGGCTATGAAGACCCAGCGACTTTCATGATCCGCAACGGGGGCGAACCCGCCCTGCTGCTGGGCATCGTCATGCGTGACGGTTGGAACGGGCTCGATTTGGGCAAAGCGCTGGATAAAGAGATTGGCGCGATCAACGCCGAGATGCCGCTGGGTATGGGCCTGAGCAAGATCACAGACCAGGCCGTCAACATCAGCTCGGCGGTCGATGAGTTCATGGTCAAGTTCTTCGTCGCGCTGCTGGTGGTCATGGTGGTGTGTTTCGTGAGCATGGGCTGGCGCGTGGGTATCGTGGTCGCTGCGGCCGTGCCGCTGACGCTGGCGGCCGTCTTCGTAGTGATGGCCGCGACCGGCAAGAACTTCGACCGCATCACCCTGGGCTCCCTGATCCTGGGGCTGGGCCTGCTGGTGGACGACGCCATCATCGCCATCGAAATGATGGTGGTGAAGATGGAAGAGGGTTACAGCCGCGTCGCCGCCTCCGCCTATGCCTGGAGCCATACCGCGGCGCCCATGCTCTCGGGCACGTTGGTCACGGCCGTCGGCTTCATGCCCAATGGCTTCGCCCGTTCGACCGCGGGCGAATACACCAGCAATATGTTCTGGATCGTCGGCATCGCACTCATCGCGTCCTGGGTGGTCGCCGTGGTGTTTACCCCCTACCTTGGCGTCAAGCTGCTGCCCGACCTCAAAAAGGTCGAAGGCGGCCACGCTGCGCTCTACGATACGCCGCGCTACAACCGCTTCCGCCAAGTGCTGAAGCGCGTCATCGCACGCAAATGGTTGGTCGCAGGCTCGGTGGTGGGTCTCTTCGTCGTAGCCGTGCTCGGTATGGCGGTAGTCAAGAAACAATTCTTCCCGATTTCCGACCGTCCGGAAGTGCTGGTCGAGGTGCAGATGCCCTATGGCACTTCGATCGCACAGACCAGTGCCGCTACGGCGAAGGTGGAAGCTTGGCTGGCCAAACAAGAGGAAGCAAAGATTGTCACGGCCTACGTCGGCCAAGGCGCGCCACGCTTCTATATGGCCCTGAACCCGGAACTGCCCGATCCGTCGTTTGCCAAGATCGTGGTCCGGACCGAGAGCCAGGGCGAGCGTGAGGCGCTGAAACAGCGGCTACGCCAGGCGATCGCCGAGGGCCTCGCCCCTGAGGCGCGGGTGCGGGTCTCGCAACTCGTGTTTGGTCCCCCTTCACCGTTCCCGGTCGCCTACCGGATCACTGGGCCAGACCCGGACAAGCTGCGCCACATCGCCGCTGACGTGCAGCACGTCATGGATGCCAGTCCAATGATGCGTACGGTCAACACCGACTGGGGCACGCGTACACCGACGCTGCACTTCACCTTGCAGCAGGACCGATTGCAGGCCGTGGGCTTGACCTCCAGCGCCGTGGCGCAACAACTGCAATTCTTCCTCACCGGTGTGCCTCTCACTGCCGTGCGTGAAGACATTCGCACGGTGCAGGTCGTGGCCCGTTCGGCCGGCAACACCCGGCTCGACCCGGCCAGGATCGCGGACTTCACCCTGACTGGCGCCGGCGGGCAACGCATCCCGTTGTCGCAAGTGGGCAAGGTCGAAGTGCGCACGGAAGAGCCGATCATGCGCCGACGCGACCGCATGCCGACGATCACGGTGCGGGGCGATATCGCCGAGGGCTTGCAGCCGCCGGATGTGTCCACTGCCATTACCCAGCAGCTCCAGCCCATCGTGGACAAGCTGCCGGGCGGTTACCACATCGAACAGGCCGGCTCCATTGAGGAATCGGGCAAAGCGACGAAAGCAATGTTGCCTCTGTTCCCCATCATGCTGGCGATCACCCTGCTCATCATCATCTTTCAGGTGCGTTCGATCTCCGCGATGGTCATGGTCTTCCTGACCAGTCCGCTGGGTCTGATCGGTGTTGTGCCGACTCTGATCTTGTTCCAGCAGCCGTTCGGCATCAATGCACTGGTCGGCCTGATTGCCCTGTCGGGGATCCTGATGCGCAACACGCTGATCCTGATTGGGCAAATTCATCCCAACGAACAGGAGGGATTGGATCCGTTCAACGCGGTC
>CBIHQA010000511.1:0-3277 GCA_966211475.1 uncultured Neisseriales bacterium | reverse complement strand
GTCTACCACACCGAATGCGTCGCCCGCGGCACCAAACGCGCCCTGGTGCTGGCCGACCTGCCCTTCGGCAGCTATCAGGAAAGCCGCGAGCAGGCGTTGCGCAGCGCCGCCCGCCTGATGGCCGCCGGTGCCCATATGGTCAAGCTCGAGGGCGGCGAGCCGATGGTCGACACCGTCAACTTCCTGACCGCGCGCGGCATCCCGGTCTGTACCCACCTCGGCTTGACCCCGCAATCCGTCAACGCCTTCGGCGGCTACCGCATCCAGGGTAAGGACGACGGCGGCGCCTCCCGCATCAAGGCCGATGCCCTCGCGCTACAAGAAGCCGGCTCCAGCCTGATGGTGCTTGAACTCATCCCCGCCCAGCTCGCCCGCGAAGTCAGCGACTCGCTGACCACCATGGCGACCATCGGCATCGGCGCTGGCGCCGCCACCCACGGCCAGGTGCTGGTCGTGCAAGACATGCTCGACCTCTACCCCGGCAAGAAGGCCCGCTTCGTGAAGAACTTCATGCAGGGCCAGCCCAGCATCCAAGCCGCCATCGCCGCCTATGTGCAGGCCGTGAAAGCGGGCAGCTATCCCGCCGCCGAGCACAGCTACTGATCCACAGTCACCGGCCGACCATCGCTACCAAGAGCCCGCCATGCAGATCCTTACCCATATCGACGAAGTCCGCCGCTACCGCAAGGACGTCAAGCGCCTCGCCTTCGTCCCCACCATGGGCAACCTGCACGACGGCCACCTGTCCCTGGTCAAACTCGCCAAGCAGCATGCGGATGAAGTGATCGTCAGTATCTTCGTCAACCGCCTGCAATTCGGTCCCAACGAAGACTTCGACCGCTACCCGCGCACCTTCGAAGACGACTGCGCCAAGCTGCGCTCAGTCGGCTGCGACGCCGTCTTCCACCCGGACGAAGCCGAGCTCTACCCCGAACCTCAGACCTTCGCCGTCGAACCGCCGCCCGAACTCGCCAACATCCTCTGCGGCGCCTTCCGCCCCGGCCACTTCCGCGGCGTCTGCACAGTGGTCGCCAAGCTGTTCAACATCGTCCAGCCCGACGCGGCGGTGTTCGGCCTGAAGGACTACCAGCAGTTCTTCATCCTGAAGAAGATGGTGGAGCAGATGGGGCTGCCGATCGAGATGATCGGCGGAGAGATCGTGCGGGAGGCGAACGGGTTGGCGATGAGTTCGCGAAATCGCTATCTCAGCGCTACGGAACGGGAACAGGCGTCGCTCATGAACCAGGCTCTGCGCGACGTGGCGGAAGGAATGAAGCAAGGCGGCGCGGCCCAGCCCTTGGCCGATACCGCCAAACAACGCCTCACCGACGCTGGTTGGCGCGTGCAATATGTGGAAGTCCGCGACGCCGATACACTGTCCACGGCCTCAGTCAGCCTCCGCGCACAACAAATTTTGGCGGCAGCCTACCTCGGTCAAACCCGGTTGATTGATAACGTACGCGTCTAAGATCGCCCTCTGACGAACAGCTTCGCCTTTCAATCCTCGGATTCGATATTGCGCGGCAACCCCTTCGCCTTGAGCAATCCCTGGTATTCCTGATCCAAAGCCTGCAAGCGCGCATTCGGCCGCGTGCGTGCGTACAGGTCGTTGTAGTAATGCCGCTTGGACGGGTAGACCGTCAGCCCGTCTGCCAGCCAGTGCTTGGCCTCCTCCAGCCGCCCTGCCTGGGCCAGCAGGATGGTTTGCCGATAGACGATGCTGCCATAGGGGCGCCAGTGGATTAGACGGTCGTTGCGATCGAGCTTTTCAGCCAACCCCTGAGGTTCTGCATCATCCAGGTAGTTCAGCAGTTGCTCACCGTCTGGCGCATAAAGCACCGAGGAAACTGCCTCATGCGCTGATTTGCGGGCATCAGCAATATGGCCCGCCGTCCACTGCTCATAGCCCCTATCCACAGCCCGGGTGCCATAGACAGCCACGCCAATCACGGCAAAAGCAATCAGACCTGTTACGACCATCCCGGTCCGCCAAAGTAGCAACGGAACCGTGCTCTTCCTCCCCTCTTCATCCGCCAAACCGAGTGCGAACGCAAACGGCGCCAGGAAATAGGCATACCACAACGGATACTCGAGCATGCTATGAATAAAGATCACCAGCAGGATGGACCATGCATAGGCCCGCTGGAGAGTCACTGGCTGTCTGAGCTGACGGAACAACCATACCCCCACACCACCCAGTAAGATCAGCAGCCCAGGCCAGCCAAGCTCTGCGCCCACTTGCGTAACCAAATTGTGTGAGTGCGAATATACCGTTTCCTTCGGGGTGCCAACGAAAGGAGGCATTCTCTGTAACTGATAGCTGTACGCGCCGTATTGCCCGCCCCCCACACCCAGAGGATGACTCTGCAACATGCGCCAGCTCTTGCGCCATTCGTCAGTACGCAAAGCGGAGTTTGCAGCCAGCCCCGCCTGGCCAACCCGGTCCTCGACGCCACTAACTTTGGTATCGGCAAGGCGGCTTAACAGCACAGGCTCCAGGAAGAACAGTCCCACAAGCAAAGCGCCGCCGATACCCAGCCACAATGCTTTCCTGCGCGTGGTGACGCGCTCACCGTGATGCGCCAGAAACCAGGTCAGCCCGCCTAACAACACCAATGCGGCACCGTTAACCAATCCTGTTCGCGATCCGGTAAGGGGAAGTGCAGCCCCCATAGGAAGCGCCAATATCAAAGCGACCAGCTTCCACGCTCGTCGGAACCGGCCCGCCGCAATGGTTCCAGCAGAAACAACGCCCATCAACAATAGCGTAGCCAGGTGATTCGGTTGCCCCACCCAACCCGACAACTGCCGAGGCAACCCCTCCATATTCCGAAGGCTAACAAACAGCTCCCAAATGACCTGTAGCGCAAGAGTCGATGTGCTCAGCAGTACGATCCATGCGAACATCGTCACCGCCGCCGTTCCAGCAGCAGCACGTCCCGCTTGGTGTAGCAGGAGCAACAAAGCCAGCATGGCGATCCACGCAATCGGCAGCGCGGCGTAAGGGGGAGGAACAATCCAAACCTGAGCTCCCGTCCATGTGACCAGTAATAACATACAGCTGCTTACGGAAGTCCATCGCCACATCTGGCCCCGCCAGATCAAAAACAACGCGGCAACCGTCGTTGCCGCGCAGAGGTAAAGCTCAAATTCGCTCATTTCGAGTTTCGTTCGCTGCTCAATAGATGCACGACTTTATCTGTTATGGAGCATTCAGCTCAACGTCCGAACGGGTACAGTCTCTCTGGAGGCCTGCAGCTACACTGACCTTCAAGAT
>CBIHQA010000510.1:0-3286 GCA_966211475.1 uncultured Neisseriales bacterium | reverse complement strand
GTTGGACGTCTGCCGCCGCATCCGCAACGACAGCGATCTGCCGATCCTGATGCTGACCGCCCGCGGCGAGCTGACCGACCGGGTGGTCGGGCTGGAGCTGGGCGCGGACGACTACCTGCCCAAGCCGTTCGAACCCCGCGAGCTGCTGGCCCGGCTGCGGGCCGTGCTGCGGCGACGGCCTGGTGCGACACCTACGGTTGGCAGCCGCGTGCTACGCGTCGGTGACCTGGAAATCGACCGCGATGCCCGTGTGGTCCGTCTGCACGGCAAGACTTGTCTGCTGACCGGCTACCAGTTCGACCTGCTGCTGGCCCTGGCCGACCAGGCTGGCCGCGTGCTGTCGCGCGACCAGTTGATGGACCATGTGAAAGGCGAGCAGCTGGAAGCCTTCGACCGCAGCATCGACGTGCATATCTCCCGCATCCGCGCCGCCATCGAGGACGATCCAAAGCAGCCGCGCTATGTGCAGACTGTGCGCGGCGTCGGCTACGTGCTGGCCCGCCCCGGCGAGACTGTCTAGATGGCGACCCCGCTGCAACGACTCCGGCATCTACGCCACCACCATCGCCATCGGCACCACCACGGTGGCGTGCGCCTGTTCTGGCAGGTGTATCTGGCCGTGGTCGGCAGCCTGCTGCTGTTTTTCCTGCTGGCGGGTGCGCTGTTCATGATCACCGGGGCGGACCGTCCGCCACCCGCCCGCTGGTATCAGGCAGCCGGCGCCGTGCTGGCTGACGCGCTGCCACCGGCCGACCATCCGGTGGCCGAACAAAGCGCGGCGCTGCAACGTCTGGCGGCACGCACCGGCTTCCCGCTCGGCCTGTACGACCGCGAAGGCGACCGCATCGCAGGCCCGGGTCCGGAACACCTGGCCCCGCGTTATTTCCCTGGCAGACGAGGCAATGGCCCGCGCGCCATTCCGCTACCGGATGGCCGGCGGGTGCTGCTGATCGCCCCACCGCCGATCGCGGGGGAACACGACTGGGAATGGCACATCGTCGGCCTGCTGGGCTTGCTGGCGATTGCCATCGCGCTGGCCGCCTGGCCGGTGTCTCGCCGCCTGACCCGTCGCCTGGAACGGCTGGCGGAACGGATGGATGCACTGGGCGAAGGTGATCTGTCTGCCCGTGTCGACATCCGCGGCCACGACGAGATCGCCCGGCTGGCGACGCGCTTCAATCGCACTGCGGAGCGGATCGAGGCCCTGGTGGGTGCCCACAAATCCCTGTTGGCCCACGCCTCGCATGAGCTGCGCTCGCCGCTGGCCCGCTTGCGCATGGCGGCCGAACTGCTCGGCGAGCAGGCGCCCCCTGCCCTGCACGACGAGCTGGTCCGTAACGTGCGCGAACTGGATGAACTGGTAGAGGAAATCCTGCTGATGAGCCGGCTGGACGCGCAAACCCGCCAGGCGGAGCCACAGGAAACGGTAGCGCTGCTGACGCTCTGCCACGAGGAAGCCGCACGCGTCGGCGCCACCGTCAGCGGCTCACCGGTCACCCTGCTGGGCGAAGCCCGCCTGCTGCGCCGGCTGATCCGCAACTTGCTGGAAAACGCGCAACGGCATGGTGCGAAGCCCATCACCGCCAACCTCAGCCAGACAGACCAGACGATCACGCTGCGTGTCTGCGATGCCGGTGCCGGCATTGAGGAAGCCTACCGGGAGAAGCTGTTCGAACCCTTCTTCCGCCCGCCCGGCGCCAGTGAATCGGCGGGCGGCTACGGCCTGGGGCTGGCCTTGGTGCGCAACATCGCCCGCAAACATGGCGGTGACGTACATTACGAAGCCCCTGCAACCGGGGGCAGCTGTTTCGTAGTCCACTTGCCCGCAGCGGATCGCTGACGGGAATCAAGACTCCGTTCGCACCAAGCTTGTCGCCCTTTCCATGGCTTCGACAGGCTTTTCCTGAACGCCTCAAAGAGGCTGGCCAGACCGGCAATGTTCGGCCAGCTTCCATCCCCCTGAAGACACCGCAAACACAGCGTCCACGGCACAAATCGACATCCCCGCACGGAACGGCTACCATCCCGCCAGGCAAAACCGGATTCCGCAAATGGATGATTTGGCAGAAAGCAAAGACCGACTGTTCGTTACCGCCCTGGCCCGTGGCCTGGACGTGCTGCGGGCATTCACGCCCGGCGATACGCTGTTGGGCAACCAGGAGCTCGCCCAACGCACGGGGCTGCCGAAATCGACCATCTCCCGCCTGACCTACACCCTGCTGCAACTGGGCTACCTGACGCAGGACCACGCCACCGGCAAGTACCGCCCCGGCGTGGCGGTGCTGACGCTCGGCTATGCCGCCCTGTCCACCCTCGACATCCGTGAAGTCGCGCAACCCATGATGCGCGAACTGTCGCAGGACAGCGGCTTGTCGGTCACGCTGGGGGCACGCAGCGGGTCGCACATCATCTATATCGAAGCCTGCCGTGCCCCGACCCGGGTCGGCATCAAGCTGGACGTCGGTTCCAGCGTCCCGCTCGCCACCACCGCCATCGGCCGCGCCTGGCTGGGTGGACTGTCCAGCCCGCAGCGTCGCCTGGTGCTGGAAGAGCTAGCGGAAATGTACGCTGAACGCTGGCCCGCCATCAGCGAAGGGCTGGACACTGCGCTGGTCGAATACCAGGAACGCGGCTATACCCTGTCGCTGGGTGAGTTCGAGCCGGATATCTACGCGGTCGGCGTACCAGTGCCCGCCGCCCAACCGGGGCAGGCGCACTTGGCGCTCAATTGCTCCGGGCCGGCCTACCGCCTGTCGCGAGAGCGGCTGGAACAGGAAATCGCACCGCGCTTGCTGGAGATTGCCCGCAAGTTGAGTGGGGTGCCGCGCGGGTAGTTAGCTAAGGCTCCGCCACACGCATGTCGCAAACCCGTAAGTTGGGTTGAGCGTAGCGAAGCCCAACCTACAAAAACCTTGGCCGCTCATTGCAATTTTCAACGTCGGCGGGCGAAGAAATCCTGTAGCAACTTCGCGCAAGCTTCCGACTGCACACCACCCCGCACTTCGGCGTGGTGGTTCAAACGCCGGTCCGCAAACAGGTTCACCACGCTCCCGCAGGCACCAAGCTTGGGGTCGGGAGCGCCGTACACCACCCGTTCGATCCGGGCATGTTGAATGGCGCCAGCGCACATCGGGCAGGGTTCCAGCGTTACATACAGCACGCAACCGTCCAGACGGTAGTTACCCAGTCGGTGCGCGGCATCGCGCAGCGCCATCACCTCGGCGTGGGCGGTGGGGTCGCGCCGGCCGATCGGCTGGTTGTAACCCCGGCCGACGATACGGCCGTC
>CBIHQA010000509.1:0-3304 GCA_966211475.1 uncultured Neisseriales bacterium | reverse complement strand
GCACGCCGGCGGCGTAGGCGACGTCCGGGTTCTTGGGTGCATCCTTGCGAAGATCACGGAAGACTGTCAGCGCGTCGTCGTAGCGCTTGAGGCTGACCAGCAGCCGGCCGCGCGTCAGCCGGGCATCCAGCGCCTTGGGATGGGCACGGATGAAGGCCTGCAGTTCTTCGTCAGCGAGTTTCGGATCGGTCTGTACGCGGATCTGCGCGCGCAGCACTGCGGCGGCCTCCCAGTCCGGCCGCAGCTTGAGCGCCTCACCGATGGCGCTCAACGCCTCGGCCTTGTCGCCCGCCACGAGCGCAACGTGGGCCTGGGCCCAGCGGGCTTCCGGCTGCGTCTTGTAGGGCTCGGTGAGCTCCTTGATCAGCCCCAGGGCGGTATCGCGCGGTACCGACTCGGCCAGCCGGGTGGCGACGTACATCATCAACGAGGGCAGGCGGTCACCGGCACTGGCCAGCACTGGCGGAATATCGCGGCGAATCTCGGCCGGTCGTCCCTGGCGCAGTACCAGCGCGACCATCAGTTGTTCGGCTTCGCGCGAGTTGGGCTCCAGCGCCATCCAGCGGCGGGCGAACTGCAGCGCGAGATCGCCTTGCCCCTGGTAGAGCGCCATTTCGGTCGCGCGTCGGGCGAGCAGCGGGTCCGGCGCCCGGCGGAGGATGTCCTGGTACAGCTCGAGCGACAGGGCACCCTGCCCGCGCTGGTAGGCCAGTTCCGCCAACAGGTATTTGTAGAGGATGTCGACGGTCTGGCCGATGGAAGGCGCAGCCGCCGGCGGCGTGGCGGGCGCGGCGTCCTCAGCCAGAACCGGCAAGGCAAGGCCAGTCAGCAATGCAAACATCAAGGAAGAAAGACGGCGTCTGGACACGTACCTGACCTCACGATGCAGTGGCAGCATTCATGCCACTGGCTTGGTTCCGCACACAGCGTGCGCTCATCCAGTGTATAGAGCCAACCCGACGGCCTACAAGGGCGGGACGGGGCTGTTACCTAGATTTACCGGCTGAAACAGGTGGCAAGCACCACATCAGACGGGCGCAAAGCAAGCTTTGCTGGTTTGACCGACGGCAACCCAGCCGCAGCCCCCTGAGCCTTTCCCAGGCTGCTGGCATAGGCGGGAAACACAGCGCTCGATGGGCGCAAAGCAAGCTTTGCTGGTTTAACCGGCGGCAACCCATCCGCAGCCCCTGAGACTTTCCCCACCCTCCAGCTCCCGCCCTCTGGCGGGAGAGTTTGTTTGCGCTCCGGACACCCGGAAATGTACGGTGATCACGAGCAGCCATGAGGTAGGATGCGTTAAGCGGGTTACCGAGATTTGTCAGCAGTTTGTGATTCGATCCTAGTTGCAAGCCGGCCGGTCATCACGGGAAGCTGACTGCCGGCCAGCCGAAAGCCGCCTTACATGCCCGAATTGCCTGAAGTGGAAACCACGCGCCGGGGGATTGCTCCTGTTCTGACCGGCCTGAGCGTGGAAAGTGTCCTGGTGCGCGAACCCCGGCTGCGCTGGCCGGTGCCGGAAGACCTGCCGGCGCGGCTGGCGGGGCGGACGCTGAAGTCGGTGCATCGTCGCGCGAAATATCTGCTGTTCGACTTCGGCGATGGTTGGTTGCTGGCGCATCTGGGCATGTCGGGATCGCTGCGCATCCTGACCGACGACGCGCCGTACAAGAAACATGACCACGTGGAGATCGTGCTGGGCGGCGGGATACGGCTGCGCTACCACGATCCGCGCCGCTTCGGTTGCCTGCTGTGGATTCCGGATGACTGGCGGCAGCATGCGCTGATCCGCGAACTGGGGCCAGAGCCGCTGTCGGAAGACTTCGACGCAGCCTATCTGAAGGCGGCGCTTGGCAACCGCAATGTGGCGATCAAACTCGCCTTGATGGATAACCATGTGGTGGTCGGCGTGGGCAACATCTATGCGTCCGAATCCTTGTTCCGTGCCCGCATCCATCCGGATACCCCGGCTGGCAAGCTGACCGGCCCGCAGCGGACCCGGCTGGTGGCGGAGGTGAAAGCGGTACTGGAAGCCGCGCTGGAAAGCGGCGGCAGCACCTTGCGGGACTATGTGAACGGCAGTGGCGAGCCGGGTTATTTCCAGCAGACGCTTTATGTGTATGACCGGGCCGATCAGCCATGCCGGGTTTGCGGGACGCCTATCCGGCAAATGCGGCAGGGGCAGCGATCAACCTTTTATTGCGAATCATGCCAGCGGCGTAAATGACCGGCGTATTTGGAATTGATCGGGCTCTGCAATAGGCGTATTGCCGGGCCCGGCCGCAAATCAAGCTGGCAAGCCATTTCCGCGAATTTCGTCTTTGGCGGAGGTAACTGCCAAAAGGCCCGTTATCCGTGACAGCCGGTGTTTACAGACAGTGCGCCATATGGAAGTATCATGAATTTTGAAATCAAGGACTTGTAACACGCTATTCAGGTCCTACATAACCATAAAACGACCGGTTGCCGGTTGAACCGACGCATCCCGCGTTCGCCCCGGTGCCGCCCGCCTGGAGAATCCACGTGAGCGACGAGACCCTGATCACCGATCTGCACGCCTACAGCGACTGGCGTGGCCGGATCAACAAGTCGCTGCTGCAGCTCCAGCGCTGGCTGACCGAGCAGGAGCTGTTCGATGCCCAGATGGGCCTGCGCCTGCAGCAGCTGCTGGAGCGGCTGCGGGACGACAAGCTCAACATCGCCTTCGTCGCGGAGTTTTCGCGCGGCAAGTCCGAGCTCATCAACGCCATCTTCTTCGCCGGCTATGGCCAGCGCATCCTGCCTTCGTCCGCCGGGCGCACCACCATGTGCCCGACAGAGCTGATGTACGACGCCGGCCGGCCCACCTCGATCCAGCTGCTGCCGATCGAGACCCGCGCCACCCACACCACCACCACCGAATACAAGCGCTACGGCGAGGAATGGACCACCGTTCCGCTGGATACCCAGTCGACCGAGCAGATGCAGGGCGCCTTCCAGCGTGTCGGCGAGACCAAGCGGGTGCCGGTGGCGGACGCCAAGAAGCTGGGCTTGTTCAACGAAGAGGACAAGGACCAGCTGGTGACGGTGCACCAGGATGGCACGGTGGACATCCCCTGCTGGCGCCACGCCATCATCAACTTCCCGCACCCCTTGCTGGAGCAGGGCCTGGTGATCCTGGACACCCCGGGGCTGAACGCGATCGGCGCGGAACCGGAACTGACGCTGTCGCTGCTGCCGTCCGCGCACGCGGTGGTGTTCATCCTGGGCGCCGACACCGGCGTGACCCGGTCGGACCTCGACATCTGGCGCGAATACATCGCCGGCA
>CBIHQA010000508.1:0-3306 GCA_966211475.1 uncultured Neisseriales bacterium | reverse complement strand
CCATACGAGCAGCTGTTGCTGTGGAAGTGGGCCTTGAGAGGACGCGAATATTCCGCCCACGCTCTTTGTGCCATGAGGGGAGATGACCTTGACGTACGCATTACCTAGACCATCGGCCGTCGCGAATGTTCGCTGTTCGGCGAGACCACCTACAGTCAGCAGGCGCTGAGGGACTAACGTCTTCAGCCCCTGCGCTTGAACTCGATGGTCGTGTTCAAAGGCGAGCACTGGGTAGGTGCCAGATGGTCCGACCGCGCGATACCAGTTCCTCCGGCCGGCCTGAAGGAACAGGTTTTCGAGACCGGAAAGCTGTACACAGCGCTGTGCGATGTTGTTGGCTGCCTAGTCGACAGTCGCAGCCACACGCACCCGCAACTGGCCATGCGCTGGGCCGCGGCCCTGGAATGGTATGCAGAAGGCTGCCGCGAGACTTCAACGTCGTTGGCTGTCACAAAGCTCGCCGCGGCGTTGGACGTCCTCACCTGTGGTGAGACGGCGCCCGGGATCACCAAGATGCTGGCTAACCTGTTGGGGCGTCCCGCGACCGATGAGGTGTTTGATGGAGTCACTGAAAGCCTGACGCAGATTGTCCAAAACATCTATGGCGGCGGGCGCTCGCAACTGCTGCATGGCAACCAGGTCGATCGCCGTGTTGCCTTTGATGCTGAACGAGCGCAAGCACAGGCGCTGGGGCACCTGGCGCTCGTAAGCCTGCTTGATCGGCTGGCGTCCTACCCCGGGCCGGACGACGAGTCAGCGTTCATCACCATGCCAGCGTGACCCGCCGCTGCGCCCCTCTCGCAAGGCTGGTCGCCTTTGTCTTCAATGCCAGAAAGCCCAACGGAGATGGCACATGATCAATCCAGGACAGGTTGTCGAGGGGCGATTCCAGATCGTGGATGTCTGTAGCACTGCGGGCGGCATGGGTTCGATCCTGCACGTAGTCGACCTGCACGACACAGGCGGCGGGCGCAAAGTCCTGAAGTACTGCAAGGACACGTCGCCCGCAGCGTTGCAGCGGTTCCAGCGCGAGGTCAGGTTGATGTACGACCTTCGCGGCAACGAGCATGTAGTGACGGTCCATCACTTCAACGTCGACCACGCGCCGCCGTACTTCGTGATGGACTTCTTTGAGCACGGTGACCTCTTCAAGCTGGCAGACCAAATCCAGTCCAACATGGCTGCTCAGGAATGGGTATTCCTTGCCATGCTGGATTGTGTGGAGGCACTGCACGCCAAGGGCGTGTTCCATCGCGACATCAAGCCTGAGAACTTTCTGTTCGACGGCAAGAAGCTGGTCATCTCGGACCTGGGCCTGAGCACCGAGATCGATTCCCTGACGCGATTCACCAGAAGCTCTGAGGCCTGGGGCACTCTCGGCTACGTGCCACCAGAGTTTGTGAGCGGCGGCTTCAAGAATGCGGACGCTTTGGGCGACATCTACATGTTGGGCAAGGCCTTCTATGCCCTGCTCACCGGCTTGAACCCGATCGTCCTCCAGTTGGATCATCCGCAGGTGCCGCGACAACTACGACCGATCATCGACAGGTGCTGCAGACCGCTGAAGGAGCAACGCTACCGCTCGGTCGATGAATTGCGAAACAGCTTGTGTCACGCCTACGACGCGATCCACGGCCGTGTCATCGGACCGCCCTCTGCCTTCGGCCTGCTTATGGCGATCACCACCCGATTCAACACGAGGGGCGACTTCTCGACCGAGGAGGTGAGGCAGTTCATCGACGAACTGCAGGGCTTGGACGAAGACGGCGCGAAGGAGATTTGCTTCAAGATTCCGCCGGAGTTGTTCCCCTTCGTCGCGGGCCTGTTGCCCCATGACCGGCACGCCGCCTTCTTGACGGCATACCGCGTGATGGTGGATACCGGCGACTACGGTTGGTCCTATGCCGAGACTATCGTCAAGAACATGGAGGTGTTTTTCTACTGCGCCGAGGTCAGTCCTGCCAATCGAGCGGAAGCGCTGCGCATAGCGATCATCGGCGCGCACAACATGAACCGATACGCGGCAATGGACGCCTGCCAGGCGATGGTGATCTCCATCGACGAAGACGAGTTGGCGCAGTACGTGCACGACTTAATCATGGAGTACCGCGATACCTTCATCGCGGACACTGACCAGAACGCCTGCAGATCGGTCGCGATTCGCAATGCACTGTTCTCCGTCAAGTCGGCTGAACAATAGCGCTGCTAAAGAGGCGTGCGGGTTGCGGGTCCCGACGACTCTCAAAGGATCTCTGGGCGGCAGCAGCCGATTTCTCTGGAGAAACACCAATAGTGGTGGAGCAGGCGGGACGAATCTCCGGCTCACCGTGGACGCACACTGGGTATCGAGAAGTGCGTGAGGTCGATTCAAACTGACCGTTGAAAGCACTTCTTGAAATCGCGGGCTAGCGCCCTCCAGCGGCGGCGGGCTACGTGGGTAATTCGCGCTGAAGGACTGCTTGGTCGCGGAGCGCTGACCCTCGTCCGCCTGTCGTCACCGTCAGCAACCGCTGCACTGCTGGTATTCGCTTGGCCAAGTCGAGCGGCAGCTGATGGCCGCTTAGCACCATCGGCGCGCGGCCAGATCCAGCGTGAAGGATCGTGTGTTGATTGTCGAGATCTCTTCATCGCCCACCTGCGACAGCACCTTACCTCCGATCACGGCGATTTCGCCATTTCCAACCAGAACGGCACGGTGCTTGTGAATCCATCCTGGACCTTCGCCGGAGACTGAAATGTGTTCAATGCGCCAGTCGTCGATGCTCAGCGCGAAAACCGGCGTCGTCCCATAGACGCGGCTGCCCTGGTAGCCCAGTGAGCCGATCACGATGATGCGGTCGCCCACGAGAGTCGCCGTATGGAAGTCAGTCGGTGGGAACAGGGATTCCGGATAGCCAATGATCTCCAGGCGGCCATCGGGATGGTGGACGAACACGTCGTTGTAAATGCAGAAGTCGGGGTCGTAGCCATCCTCATGCTCGCCAGCGACTTGCACGACGCGTCCGTCCGGCAGCAGTGTGAGTGACTGACCTATGCGGTTCGCGCACCAAACTGGCCGGGTGCGGTCGAATGTGTCCGCGCCAAAGTGATTGGCGGCTTGGTAGCCGGTCAGCCCCGAACGCACCATCGCGACCCAGAAAGGAACCTGCATGGCCTGCGCATTACGCTGACCGAAACGACGCGTGCGATCACGCTCAAATTCGGCCAAGCCCAGTCCTTCGACCGGATCGCTTGCAGTTCCGACCGTTGCCTCCAGGAACAGGCGCTGCTGCTCGTAACGCAAGGCGGAGGGATCGGCTCCAGCTT
>CBIHQA010000507.1:0-3307 GCA_966211475.1 uncultured Neisseriales bacterium | reverse complement strand
CGCGCCTCTCCCCCGACTTCCGCTCCCCCCGCCCCCTGCGGGGCTACGCTCGGCCCGCTTACCCCCCCTACGGGGAAGGCTGCCGGTTGCCAGTTACAGGTGGAAGCGTCCGACTGCCGCGCGTAGATCGTCCGCCAGCGTCTCCAACTGACGGACGGTCTGTTCGGTTTCGCCCAGGCTGCGGGTATTGTCGCGCACCATGCCGGCAATGCGCTCCACGTGGCGCACGATGTCTTCGCTGGCCGACTGCTGCTCCCCGAACACCTGGCCCAGCGCCTGCAAGTCCTGGTGGGTGCGGTGGGCGCCGTCATTGAGCTGGCCCAGCGCCGGCAACAGCGCATTGATCGCCGCCACGCCGCTGTCCACCCGCTCGCTGCCCTGCTGCATCGAGGCGACCGCGCGGGAGGCTTCGGCCTGGATCGCACTCAGCACCTTCTGGATCTCGGTGGTCGCCTGGCCGGTCTTCTCGGCCAGCTTGCGCACCTCGTCGGCCACCACCGCGAAGCCGCGGCCCTGCTCGCCAGCGCGGGCCGCCTCGATGGCAGCATTCAACGCCAGTAGATTAGTCTGATCGGCGATTTCCTTGATCACGTTGGCGATGCCACCGATCTCGCGTGCCCGCATTTCCAGTTCGTCGATGTTGGCGGCCGATTCGCGGATGCCTTCGGCCAAGCGGTTCACCTCGTCGGAGGCCTGCGTAGCGGCGCGTGATCCTTCGGTGGACAGCTCTGCCGCGTCGGACGCCCGCCGTTGCGCGTCCTCGCTCTTCTCGCCGACACGGGCAAAGCCGGCGGTGATGTCGCCCACCGAGCTGGCGATCGCCTGCGCCGCTTCGTCCTGCTCGCGGGCACTGCCGGTGACGCGTTCGAAGGTGGTCCCCAGCGCATGCGCCGCGCCGGAGAGCTGGTCGGCGTTGCTCGACAGGGCGGAGAACATTTGCCGTAGTTGCTGCTGCATGGCGGTCAGCGCCGACAGCAACTGCCCGGTCTCGTCCCGCCGTTCGTTCTTCAGCACCTGGCTCAGGTCGCCGGCCGCGATGCGTTCGGCGAACTCCACCGCGGAAGCCAGAGGACGCGTCACTGATCGGATCAGCGACAGCGCCATCAGCGCGCCAAACACCAGGCCCACCCCCGCCACGCCTAGCAGGGCGGCACGGATACCGTGGCTGCGGCTGCGGGCATCATCGTAGGCGCTGAGCGCGGCCTTCTGCTTGATGGCCAGCAGCTCGGTCATCTTCTGGGTGGCGATTTCGAACGGTTCGGCCGCCTCGGCCCGGAAGGTGATGCGGGCGCTGTCGACTTCTTCCTTGCGGCCGGTCTCGATCGCGGAGTTGCGTGCCTTGCTGTAGACCTGCCAGGCGTCTAGCAGCGCTTTGGTGGCCTTGCCTTCGTCGGCATCGCTTGCCGGTACCGCGGTTGCCGTCTGCAGGTGATGGGCGACTTCGGTGTCGATGGCGTACATCTTGCGGAGCTGGTTCTCCATGATGTCTTTGTCCGGCGCGGAAAAGGCCACCAGGATGGCTTCCTTCGACCGGTGCATCTTGTCCAGCGCCTGCGCCAGTTCCGCCAGTGGCCGGGTGCGGCTCTGGAACTCATGATCCAGCTGGTCTGCCAGCCGGCTGGTCCCCCAAAGGCCGACCCCACTGGTCACGATCAGCAGGCCGCCCAGCAGCAGCGACAACAACCACAACTTATGGGCGATGCGAAGGGTACGCATGAGGCAGGCTCCTCTCTGTTGTCGACAGCGTCTTCTATTGTTCTGGTGTGCTGCTGGGTGTTCGCACGCGCTTTTCCGACGAAAGGACGGTTCTGGCGGGAGCGCTTGTCATCCATCCGCACTCCAACCGGTCGCGCACGCCGGACCAGCCTGTATGCCTTGCCCGCCTATTCTTAACCATAGGCGGATAGTGGGCGATTGGGGATTGTACTGGTAGCGGACCGATCAGGTCGGCAGCGGACCGCGACATGCACGGCCAGCAACGCGACATCGCGGCAAGCCGCGTGGTAGCTGGATTTGTTGAAAAAACAACATAGATTGTTTAAAAAGGAACATGCTGAGTTACAAAACTACTTGTAATTCAACTACAGGTGGAATAGAGTAATCGCAGCTGCGAAAGGCACTGCTTTTCTTCAAGAAATAGCGCGCAGCACGGAATTCACGATGGCTGTACGGTGTATGCCGGTTTTGCTCCCTGCAGTCGCGGCTGTTAGAAACAAAACTACACATTGGTGGAGACGGACATGGCAATTCGGGTCGCGATCAACGGTTATGGGCGTATTGGCCGCAACGTGCTGCGGGCGTTCTACGAAGGTGGCAAGCAGCACGACATCGAAATCGTCGCCATCAACGATCTGGGCAATGCCGAGATCAACGCGCACCTGACCCAGTACGACACCACCCACGGCAAGTTCCCCGGCACCGTTACCGCTGAAGACGGCTACCTGGTCGTCAACGGTGACCGCATCAAGGTCACCTCGGTGCGTAACCCGGCCGACCTGCCCTGGGGCGAACTCAAGGTCGACGTGGTGCTGGAATGCACCGGCCTGTTCACCAGCAAGGAAAAGGCCAGCGCGCACATCACCGCCGGCGCCAAGAAAGTGGTCATCTCCGCCCCGGGCGGCAAGGATGTCGACGCCACCATCGTCTACGGCGTCAACCACGGTGTGCTGAAGGCCACCGACACCGTCATCTCCAACGCCTCTTGCACCACCAACTGCCTGGCCCCGCTGGTCAAGCCGCTGCACGACAAGATCGGCGTGGTCAACGGCCTGATGACCACCGTGCACGCCTTCACCAACGACCAGGTGCTGACCGACGTCTATCACGAGGACGTGCGCCGCGCCCGTTCCGCCGTCGAATCGATGATCCCGGCCAAGACCGGCGCCGCCGCCGCGGTCGGCCTGGTGCTGCCGGAACTCAACGGCAAGCTGGATGGCTTCGCCGTGCGCGTGCCGACCATCAACGTGTCCTTCGTCGACCTCACCTTCGTCGCCGCCCGCGACACCACCAAGGAAGAGATCGACGGCGTGCTCAAGGCCGCCTCCGAAGGCGAGCTGAAGGGCATCCTGGCCTTCAACAAGCTGCCGCTGGTGTCGGTCGACTTCAACCACAATGCGCATTCGTCGATCTACGACTCCACGCTGACCAAGGTGTCCGAAGGTCGCCTGGTGAAGGTCACCGCCTGGTACGACAACGAATGGGGTTTCTCCAACCGCATGCTGGATACCACCGTCGCGCTCGCGCGTGCCGGACAATAAATAGGGCTCCTGGTAAGAGTTCCACAGCTTGGTTCACGAGTGGGGGTACA
>CBIHQA010000506.1:0-3309 GCA_966211475.1 uncultured Neisseriales bacterium | reverse complement strand
CGCTTGGCGACGATCGACAGGTAAATCACGCCCAGCGACACGTGCAGTCCGTGAAAGCCGGTGATCATGAAGAAGCAGGAGCCGAACTGCGCCGCCCCCATCGGGTTGCCCCAGGGCCGCACGCCTTCGTTGATGATCAGCTTGCTCCACTCGAAGGCCTGCATGCAGACGAACATCGCGCCAAACGCGGCGGTGACGAACATCAGCGCCGCCGTCCTGGCCCGGTCGCGCCGATAGGCGTAGTTGACCGCCATCGCCATGGTGCCGCTGCTGGTGATCAGCACGAAGGTCATGATGGCGATCAGCACCAGCGGGATCGAACGCCCGCCGATCTCCAGCCCGAACACCTCGCTAGGGTTGGGCCATGGCACGGTGGTGGACATCCTCACCGTCATGTAGCCGGTCAGGAAGCAGCCGAACACGAAGGTGTCCGACAGCAGGAAGATCCACATCATCGCCTTGCCCCAGGGGACCTTGAAGGCCTCGCGGTCCCCCGACCAGTCGGCGACGACACCGCGCCAGCCTTCCTCCAGCGTCGCGGTCGCGACGGGTTGGGAATGCGTGTGTTCAGTCATGGCGTATCCCTCCGCCAGAACGTTCACGATGGATTCAGAACCCGCAAATCGCGCGGACCGTCTCCACCGGTATCAGGAACATCAAGCCGTACAACACCAGCCACACGATCAGCAGGAAGTGCCAGTAGCGGGCGCACAGCGTCAGGCTCAACACCACCCGATCCATCGCCGCCCCCCGCCACAGCTTGCCCATGCCGCGTGCCCAGGCCACCAGCCCACCCACCAGGTGCAGGCCGTGCAGCCCGCTGATCAGGTAGAAGAAGCTGTTGGCTGGGTTGCCGGCCACGCCGAACTGCTGCGCGGTCAGCGCCTGCCAGGCCAGCAGTTGTCCGGCCAGAAACAGCACCGCCAGCGCACCGCCGACCCATAGGGCCATCGCGGCCCGGCCGGGCTGATCCCGCCGTGCCGCCATCAGCGCCCACTGCATCGCCACGCTGCTCGCCATCAGCACCAGCACATTGCTCCGCAGCGGCCAGACTTCCGGCATCTGGTGCCAGTCGTTCAGCGCCATCCGGGCCACATAGGCGTGGATGAACTGCATGAACAGCACCGCGATCACCGCGATCAGCACCCACAGGCCGATCTTCGCCACCTGCGGCGACAGCTCGCCCCCGGCCGGCGCCGGCCAGTTGTTGCGGTTTTCGGGCGTCTCCAGCACGCTGCTCATGCCTGCACTCCCTTGCCGAGGTCGGTGGGCGGCACCGTCATAGTGGCCGGCTCGGTCTGCGGCACAAAGTCCCGTCCGGCACCCGGCACGCTGTAGTCGTAGGCCCAGCGGTGGACCTCTGGCAACGCCGGCCCCCAGTTACCGTGCTTGGGTGGCGTGTCGGGGGTCTGCCATTCCAGCGTGGTCGCACCCCAGGGATTGGGGCCGGCGACCTTGCCGCGGAACAGGCTCCACACCAGGTTGAACAGGAACAGCAGTTGGCTGATGCCGACGATGATCGCCGCCACCGTAATGAAGGCATTCAACGGCTGGGCGGAGGCCGGGATGAACTGGTAGTTGTCGTAGGCGTAGTAGCGGCGCGGCATGCCGAGGATGCCCAGGTAGTGCATCGGGAAGAAGATCGCGTACACGCCGACGAAGGTGATCCAGAAATGCAGCTTGCCCAGCGTGTCGCTCAGCAGGCGGCCGGTCACCTTGGGATACCAGTGATAGATGCCGCCGAAGATCACCAGAATCGGCGACACGCCCATCACAAAGTGGAAATGCGCCACCACAAAGTAGGTATCCGACAGCGGAATGTCCACGCTTACATTGCCGAGGAACAGCCCGGTCAGCCCGCCGATCACGAAGGTGCTGATGAAGCCGATGGCGAACAGCATCGGTACGTTCAGGTGGATGCTGCCGCGCCACAGGGTCAGCAGCCAGTTGTAGACCTTGATCGCAGTCGGGATGGCGATGATCAGCGTGGTGGTGGCGAAGAAGAAACCGAAATACGGATTCATGCCGCTGACGAACATATGGTGCGCCCACACCACGAAGCTCAGCACACCGATGGCAACCAGCGCCCACACCATCATCTTGTAGCCGAAGATGTTCTTGCGCGAATGGGTGCTGATCAGGTCCGACACGATGCCGAAGGCCGGCAGCGCGACGATGTACACCTCCGGATGCCCGAAGAACCAGAACAGATGCTGGAACAGGATCGGGCTGCCGCCCTTGTACGCCAGCTGCTGCCCCATCGACACGATGGCCGGCATGAAAAAGCTGGTGCCGAACACCTTGTCGAACAGCATCATCACCGCGCTGACAAACAGCGCCGGGAAGGCCAGCAGCGCCAGCACCGTGGCGACGAAGATGCCCCAGACGGTGAGCGGCATCCGCATCAGCGTCATGCCGCGAGTGCGGGCCTGCAGCACCGTGGTCACATAGTTGAGGCCGCCCATGGTGGCCGCGACGATGAAGATCGCCAGCGACACCAGCATGATGATGATGCCCCAGTCCGTTCCCGGCGTGCCGGGCAGGATGGCCTGCGGCGGATACAGCGTCCAGCCCGCCCCGGTCGGCCCGCCGGTCACGAAGAAGCTGCTCACCAGCACCAGCACTGCCACCAGGTAGAACCAGTAGCTGAGCATGTTGAGGAAGGGGAACACCATGTCCCGCGCCCCCACCATCAGCGGGATCAGATAGTTGCCAAAACCGCCGAGGAACAGCGCGGTCAGCAGGTAGATCACCATGATCATCCCGTGCATGGTGACCATCTGGTAGTAGCGGTTGGCGTCGATGAACGGGAAATGGCCGGGGAAGCCGATCTGCAAGCGCATCAGGTTGGACAGCACCAGCGCCACCAGGCCGATCGCCAGCGCGGTCACCGTGTACTGCACAGCGATCACCTTGTGGTCCTGGCTCCAGACGTACTTGGTCCAAAAGCTTTGCGGCTCGTGATGATGGTCCGCTTCGGCGTATGCCATCCGTGCCTCCTGATTGATGCGTTCAGTCCAACCTCAAGAACCTGCGGGTCTACGGCCCCGCCTTGATATAGGCGATCAAGGCCGATACCTGCGCTTCGGTCAGCGGGGTCTGCGGCATGATCGGCGGGTAGCCCTGCACCACCTTGGCCTTCGGGTCGTGGATGGACTGTTTCAGATAAGCCTCGTCCACCTTGATGCTGCTGCCGTCCGACAGATGCTCGGTGCGGCCATACAGGCCTTTCCAGGTCGGGCCGACGCTCTTGCTGCCGTCCACGCTGTGGCAGGCCATGCAGCCTTGCGATTGCGCCAGTTGCTTGCC
>CBIHQA010000505.1:0-3312 GCA_966211475.1 uncultured Neisseriales bacterium | reverse complement strand
CTGAATACGTCGACACGGAGCGATACCTGCCGGGCCGGCACATGGGCGTGCATCCAGCGATCATAACTGCGATCGGTGGCGTCGCGTTCGAAGGTGATCCAGCGTTCCGTTTCCAGCAGCGCTTGCAGGGGACGGATCGGCGCGGCGGTGGCGCCGTGGCGGAGTCCGTAGATGCGGAACGGCACGTCGCCCAGGTGCCGCCCGATCCAGTGCTCCGGCACGTTGCTCGACAGGCGCAGGGCGACGTCGGCTTCGCGCTGGTCCAGGTCGACCTTGATGCGGGAATTGGTGACTTCCAGCTCAATGCCCGGATGGCGTGCCTGGAAGCGGGCCAGGTGCCGGGGCAGCAGATGCAGCGTCATCACCAGCCCGGTGCTGATGCGGATCGGGCCGGCTAGCCGCAGGTCGCCACCGACGATGCGTCGCTCGGCCTCCATCGCCGCGGGCGCCATCTGGCGGGCGGCGGCCAACGCTTCCTCGCCGGCTGGCGTTGGCAGGTAGCCGCTGCGCAGCCGCTCGAACAGACGGGTTTGCAGGCGCTGTTCCATCGCGTCCAGCCGCCGCAGCACGGTGGAGTGGGTCACCTTGAGCTGGCGCCCGGCTTCGGCCAGCGAGCCAGCATCGGCAATGGCGAGCAGGTAGCGGAAATCGTCCCAATCCATTCCGACCGTCCGATTGTGCGTTTTTGCAAATTCAGTTGGCAGGATTGTGGTCAATGCGTGCAATTTCGACAAGTAAAGTCGGCGTGTCACTACCTGCTGGAGCGCGGTCATGGAAACGCCCTTGTCGATGCATGCCACGTCTACTGCGGATTTGCGCAGTGGGCTTCTTGCCAGCTTGTTGCGGTTGCTGCGGCGCGGTTTGTCGCTGCGCAGGCCTAGCCGGCACCGGATGGGAGGTTGGGAGCGGCTGGCGAGTCAGCAGGCGGCGGAGCGCATTGAGCAGGCCAGGGCAAAGGGACGGACGTGACGGAGGTGGCGTCGTTTCGATATCGACTTACCGTCACCAACCTATGGGAGCGGCTGAAGCCGCTCCCTCAGAAAGATGGAATCACGCGGTGACCGCCATGCCCGCCAGCGTCTGTCGCACACCCTCGGCGTAGGGGGTTTTCTTCAGCGGCCCGATCAGCGATTGCAGCGCGTTGTCGTCCATCAGCACTGGGTCGGTCAGTAGGTAGTGCATCTCTACCATTTCCCGCATGAAGGGGTTGAACAGGCCCAGCAAGCGCAGCAACCCCTTGCCGGCGACGCGCAGCTTCAGATTGCGGCCGGTCTGGCGTTCGATCTCCTGTACCAGCGCACGCTGGCTGGTCACGCCGGCACCGGCTAGGTGCCAGACGCGGCCATAGGCGGCAGGCGTATCGGCCAGCCTGGCAACCACGGGGCCGACGTCGGGGACGAAGACGAATTCATGCGGTGTATCGATCGGGCCCACCAGATTGGCCGGCCCGCCCTGGACGGCGGCCTGGAACGCGCCATGCAGAAAGCTCTTGTCCACCCCGGGACCATAGAAGTCCGGCAGGCGCAGGATGGTGGCGCGGATCTTCCCGGCGGCGTCGGCGGCCAGCAGCAGGTCTTCCTGCGCCTTGCGCATCTTGCCCTTGAAGGTGTGCGGCTCGCGGGGATGGTCTTCGCGCACCGGCCGGCCCTGCGGACGGCCGTAGGGGTAGACGGTGCCGATCAGCAGGAAGCGCGGCACGCCTTCCGCGATGACGCCGGCCAAGGTCTTTTCCATCAGCTTCGGGTGCAGCTCGAACTGCCAGTAGTTCACACCGACCAGGTAGACCAGGGTGTCGATGCCCCGCACGGCGGCGCGTACCGAGTCCGGGTCATCCGGGTTCCAGGTGACGATCTCAGCCAGCGGATCGTCGCCGAAGCCAGTTTGCAGCGCGGCCCGTGAGCGGCCGACCACCCGGTAGGGGCGACCTTCGGCGCGCAGGGCGGCGGCGATGCTTTGACCGATGGCGCCGGCGGCGCCGAGCAGGGCGATCTTGGACATGGTGTGGACTCCTCGGGGCTGAAGGTGAGCGGGAACGTGGGATGGATTCTCCTGCTCGCCAGAGGTATCAACAATCCATATGAGAGAAACTGTATTATTCAAATATGAATATGTTGATGGATGCCTGACCCGATGCAGCCCACCCGAATGCCGGACGCCAACGCCGCCTTCATTGATCCCCGCCGGCTGGACTGGAACCTGTTGCGGGCCTTCGTACTGGTGGCGGACCTGGGGTCGCTATCACGCGCGGCCGGCGTGCTGGGCGCCAGCCAGCCCACCTTGTCCCGGCAGGTGGCAGCGCTGGAGTCGGAGGTGGGCGCGGCACTGTTCGAGCGGGTAGCGCGCGGGCTGCGGCTGACCGAGGCTGGTGCGGCGCTACTCGAACCGGCCCGGCGGATGATGGCGGCCGCGCAGGCACTTAGCCTCGCCGCCGGCGGGCAGTCGAAGACATTGGCAGGTACCGTGCGTCTGACTGCCAGCGAAGTGGTCTCCGCCTTTGTGCTGCCGGCCATCCTGGCGCGGCTCGCCGAGGCGCACCCCGGTATCGAGGTGGAACTGGTGGCGACCAACCGGGTGGACAACCTGCTGGAGCGCGAGGCGGACATCGCCATCCGCATGGTGCAGCCTGAGCAGTCCGCACTGATCACCCGCAAGCTGGCGGACTGGCCGCTGGGGTTCTATGCGCGGAGCGACTATCTGGAGAGGATGGCGCAGAAGATGGGCGGACCCGTCCGGGCTGACCGCCTGGGAGACTACCGCTGGATCGGCTTCGACCAGTCCGACCAGATGATCGAAGGCTTCCGGATGATGGGGCAGCCAGTCGACCGGCATTTCTTCGCTTTTCGCTGCGATAACCAGATTGTCGATCTACAGGCGGTGCGGGCGGGGCTGGGGATTGGCGTAGTCATGCACCATCTGGCGGCAGGCTTCCTCGAACTGGAGCCGGTGCTGCCCGAGTTGCCGTTGCCGGTGCTGCCAATCTGGCTGACTGCGCACCGTGAATTGCGGTCGGTGCCGCGGATTCGGCTGGTGTTCGATTTTCTGGCAGAGGCGTTGGCCGCACTGGGGTAGTCGGAAGCCAAAATGCGCAACGACGGTTTCGGTAGATGGTTGTGATGACGTAGGGCGCAATAAGCGCAGCGCATTGCGCCGTATTCAGGTCTCCAGATCCAACCGATCGGGATTCACCATCAATACGACGCAATGCGCTGCGCTTATTGCGCCCTACGAACTACAAAAGGCGGCCCCGCCACAAAGCCTCACCGATACACCAACACCGGAATCTTGCTGTGCGTCAGCACCTTCTGCGTCTCG
>CBIHQA010000504.1:0-3315 GCA_966211475.1 uncultured Neisseriales bacterium | reverse complement strand
TCCCTACGGAGCGCCCGGCGACCGGCTGTGGGTGCGCGAGACGCATGCGATCGTGCCTCGAACCGCTTATGCGCACAGCGAAGGCGTGCAGCAGGCGATCCGCCACGATGACCCACTCGATCACGACGCGGCGATCTTTCGCGAAGGCTGGACGCGGAGCCAGAGCGGCTTCTCCTGGCGCCCGAGCATCCACATGCCCCGCTGGGCCAGCCGCATCACCCTTGAGGTAACTGATGTCCGCGTGGAACGGCTGCAGGACATCGGCGAGGCGGACGCGCTGGCAGAAGGCATTCAGCGCTACAGCGGCCCGCTCCGCTGGGTCCGGTACATCGACGCATTGACCGGTGACGCCAAGCACAACACACCTCGTGATGCCTTCCGCTCGCTGTGGGAGTCAATCAACGGGTCCAGTAGCTGGGATGCGAACCCGTGGATCTGGGCCATCGAGTTTAGGAGGCTCCCGGCATGACAACCATTATTTCGGATTGCGACCAGTTTCGTCTCCGCCTCGGCCGGTCGAGCGCTACCGCTGCGAACTCGCCACGTTAAACACCATCCCGATATCACACCAGCACAAAAAAATGAGCGATCCCATCGACATCGCAAGCGAGTCCGAAGCACTGGCCCTCGCCGCCGCCCTGACCCTCCGTAAGCCGAGCGGCCCCCAGCCCACGGGCCGATGCCATTACTGCGACTCGCAGGTGGCCGACAGTCTGCGGTGGTGCGATATCAGTTGCCGCGACGACTGGGAAGCCGATACGGCGAGCGCGCGCCGCTCAGGAAGGCGGCGGAAAGCCGCTATGAAACGCGAACCCTTGGGTGTTGGACATCGCGTTCCCGAGGATCACCAGCACTTCCGCAGCATCGGCAATCGAAGGAACCCCGCATGAAGACCGACCTGTACCTGCTGATGCTCACTGAGGGGCGGCCCATCATGACCGTCGACGAGTTAGCCAAGCTCCTTGGCCTGAACAAGCGCACGCTCGAGAACCGGCACTACGCGCACACCCTCGGGATCCCTCTGTTCAAGATCGAAGGGGGCGCCCTGTACGCGCACGTGGCGGACGTCGCGGCGCACATCGAGGCTCAACGCGTCGCTGCTACGACGGTGCTACAGCAATCGCTGCAGGCCGCGTAAATCCTCACAATCTTGTCCAATCCATCATGGGCGCCACACTCAAGCGCCAGGGGTTGATTTTGCTAGTTTTTTCGCTCATCACCTATGGTGCCGTAGCACCTTCGTAGCACGTTTGTCCAGTCTTTCGCACCGTTCCGCACACCCTTACACTGCCGCTTTGCTACAGGAGTGCTACAGAATTGGCCTCGATCATTAGGGTGGGAGAGAAGTGGCGGGCCCAGGTCCGTCGAAAGGGATTTCCCGCGCGAACGGAGACGTTTCCGACCAAGATTCTCGCCGAGAAGTGGGCCCGGGCGGTCGAGGCGGACATAGACGCCGGCCGCGCTGGCCTGGCGCCGAAGCACGGCCCTACCCTGGATAAGTTGATCAAGCGCTACCGTGAGGAAATCGGAAAGGCCAAGCCGTTCGGCCGCAACAAGGCAGACGTCCTGCACAAAATCGAACTCCACTTGGGTGGAGAGAAGGTGTTGACGCCCGAGCGGATCGTCAGGTACGTGACTGAAGACCGGAAGATCTCCGGCGTGACGGCAGCCATCGACCTGACCTACCTGAAGGGTGTGCTCAAGGTGGCAAAGGCTCTGTGGAAAGAGCATGTGCAGCCGTCGGTTGTCGACGACGCCCGCGAGATGCTGAAGTACATGGGCAAGCTCGACCGCTCCAACATGCGCGACCGGCGGCCATCAGCTCAGGAACTCAACGAACTTCGTCGGTGGTTCGCGGCGCGCTCGTCCAGCCTGACAGCCGACATCTTCGATTTCATCCTCGCCAGCTGCTTCCGGCCGCCATCGGAAATCACCCGTCTTCGCTGGGAGGATCTGAACGAGGAAGACCGGACGATCGTCATCCACGACCGCAAGGACCCGCGAAAGAAGATCGGCAACGACCAGACCGTTCCCCTGCTCCATGGCAGTTTCGACATCATCAAGCGGCAGCCACGCACCGGCGACCTGATCTTCCCGGTGAACGGTGACACCTGGAGCACCATCTTTCCCCGTGCGTGCCGGGAGTTAAAGATCAAGGATTTGCGGTTGTACGACCTGCGGCACGAGGCGATCACGCGCTTGGTTGAGGCAGGCAAGCACAGCATCCCCGAGATGATGCTGGTGACCGGTCACAAGGACCCGAAACAGCTGATGCGCTACACCCAGCTGCGTGCGAAAAACCTGCACAGGTAAGGACCATACGCATGCCGGGCTCAGCGACCAATACCTGCTACCACTGCGACGCCGAAAGCACCGGGCGGGAACACGTGCCTCCCAAATGTCTGTTCCCCAAGGGAGGTGACTGGCCGGGCCTGATTACCGTGCCATCCTGCGTGACGCACAACAACGGCAACTCGAAGGCGGACGAATACCTAAAGTTCTTGTTCGGCGCGATCGCCTCGAACATCCCCGGTTCAATTACAAGCAGCACGGCCAGGAGCGTCATCAGGCTTGCGCAGATGGGCAGCGGCAACCTACATCGCTATGGCCTAGAGAGGGACGGCGAGGCTCTGGTGATTGGTAAGGACTTTCCGCTCGATTTCGAACTCCTGAGCGCGTGCTTGGCGAAGATTGCGCGCGCGATCTATTTCCATCACCAACACTGCCAGCGAAAGCTACTAGGCGGCCTGCACGTCTGCCCGCTGTTTATCCCGGTCGATCCTCGGGTCGCCCCGGAACTCGCATCGGCTTTGGCTGAAGTGCGAGCGTCAACAGCCCTGGATTTCGAACAGCATCCCAAACAAGGGCTGCACCAGGAGGTCTTCGCCTACCAAGTCTTCGAGAGGCCCGAGAGAGTTTTCGTCAATATGGAGTTTTACAGAGCGCACAGGGTCTCGGTCATGGGGTTAGCGACGTGAGCTGCGGCGCGGGTTCGCCGAGGCGCGGCTCGCTGGCCGCTCAGGTTGAATCAAGACGGACGCGACTTATGCGACATCCCTTGGCACACAACAAGGCAATGAGCCCCTTCGACCCAGCAGGGTGAGCTGCACCGACGTCGATCACGGCCTTGCCCTCGGGCCTGCAGCAGTTTGAGGCCGCTTCCTAGACAACGGGGCGTGAACGTGGACAACATTCAAATCGAGAATCTCATGAAACCCCTGGCCATGGGAAGAAAGGCATGGCTCTTCGCTGGTAGCGAACTCGCCGGACAACGTGCCGCCACGATCATGAGCCTCGCGCAGTCAGCCAAACCAG
>CBIHQA010000503.1:0-3322 GCA_966211475.1 uncultured Neisseriales bacterium | reverse complement strand
TTCGTGCTGCCGGCCGAGGCCGAGAACGTGGCCATCAGCTGGCCCAGCTATGACGCGAAGTACGGGCTCAAGGTGCGCAACCCTTCCGGCACAGGTGGTCTGTGGGTGTCGGCCTGCTCGACCATAGAGTGGGTCAAATGACCCCGAGCTAACCAGGCGCACGAACCAACGTCGTGCCCTCAACCTGTGACCTCAAGCTGCTCAAGGCTTGGGATGCGCGTGATTGCTACAACCACTCGCACTTGCGCAACTGAAACCGGGCGATGAGGCATGGATTCCATGCCTCACTCGCAGCCCAATCGGTGACGAACAGTTCGGCCTGTTCCTGACCACGGTGTCCACAACCACAGGGCGTCCGGTGAAGCGTGACCTCCATCGCGCGCATCTGCCATCCGGGAAGTGCATTGGGGCTTCCCGGTTTTTGTCATTGTTTCGCCAACGAAGGACCCCATGGGATGAAAACGCTCCGATATCTTGCTGCCACTGCTGCATTCCCATTGTTGATCGCCGCAGGTTGCGGAGGCGGGGGCGGAGGTGATGCTCCCCCTGAGGGCGATTCTTCCGAAACAGTGACCACCTACGGCGATACCAACTTGCCCGGCCGCTTGATCCTCACCGCGCCTGAAGGGCCCGCCGCAATTTACAACCTGCGCAGCGGCCGATCCACCAGCCTGCCCACGTCGGCCACGGGAGGCAACCGTTGGAATAGCAGCACGAACCCCGGCACCATCGTGCGGATCAGCTCCGGCGGCGCGGGCGGGAAAAAAATCGCTGAGCGCCTCAACACGGCCGACTGGACAGCCATCGGCCCATCCACCCTTCTAGGCGGTTCGTTCAACGGACTGAAGGTGTCACACGATGGCCGCTACTTCCTGGCCTTCTGGAAGACCGAGAACGATGCTGAACAAGCCCGACTGACCATTTTTAATGCAGAGACCGGCGCGATAGTGAAGTCAGGCTCGCCACTGGACAGTGAAATCGTCCTCGCCAGTCCTGCGGCATGGCTCCCGGACGGTCGCTATGTGTTCCTTTTCGATCGGGGCCTCTATGTCTCGTCACCTACGTCCAACGTCAACACGCTCGTAGCGACCTTACCCCTGCCTGATAACAGCGTGTTCCAGGACGGCGACACGCAGTCAGGCTTCTCAAACCTCACGGTCAGCCCCGACGGTCAAAAGATCGCGTTCAACTGGAGCGTACCGCGCAGAAACTCGGTCGACACGCACATCTTCGTCGTCAACGCAGACGGCACAGGGCTTCGTCAACTCACCGCCCCGCCTGATGCTTCCAGTGCACTCAACTATGCGTATGGCAGTCCCTCGTGGTCGCCAGACAGCCGCTGGGTCGCGGGTGCGCTCTACATGACCGGCTCCGTCGTCGCCCCGATCTTCCCTCCGGACCAATCGTTCCCCGGCGTTCCCGGCGGCATCATCGGCTCGACCGGCTGCGGATCCAACCCAGTTTTCGTGCTCCCGGCGGACGCCGACCGAGTTGCGATTTCATGGCCGAGATACGACGTCAAATACGGCATCAAGGTCCGCAACAGCTCGGGCACAGGGGGCCAATGGTTGTCTGCTTGCCAGTCGGTCCAATGGGTCCAATAAGGCGATTTCGCCCATAGCCTTCAACCTTGGGCCACGATGACTTCCTGTTGCAGAACACGTCCGGCCTCCATGCCACCTGTGAGACTCTCGATCTTCAGCACCGAGACCGGGCAGATCGTCAAGCAGGGCTCTCAACTCGATGGTGAAATCGTGACGAGCAGTCCCGCCGCGTGGTTGCCCGATGGCCGCTACCTCTATCTGGCCGGTCGCCGCCTTTTCGAGTCTTCACCTACGGCGACCAACAGCACCCTGAGGGCGACGTTGACTGCCCTGCCAGACAACAGCGCCTCCGGAAATAACATCGACGTCAAATCGAACGACAGCCAATTGACCGTCAGTCCGGACGGACAAAAGATCGCGTTCGGCTGGGCAGAACGCCGCGATGGTGGTCCGACCTATGACAGGAATATCTGGGTGGCTAACGTCGACGGCACGGACCTGCACCGACTCACATCCCCGACCGAGCCCAGCAGTGCACTCTCATTCGGATACGGCAATGCGACCTGGTCTCCAGACAGCAAATGGGTGGCCGGCGTGCTGAATATGGGAGCAGTTAACGTCGCGCCCATCTTCCCGCCAGATCAATCGTTTCCCGGGATTCCCGGCGGGATCATTGGAGCCACCGGCTGCGGCCTCAATCCGGTGTTCGTGCTGCGTGCGAATGCCAACAAGGTGGCCGTCAGTTGGCCCACCTATGACGTGAAGTACGGGCTCAAGGTGCGCAACGCCTCTGGCACCGGTGGCCAATGGGTCTCCGCGTGCTCGACCATCCAGTGGGTGCAATGAAGTGAATTCGCGCTTCCCTGGTTCAGTCATTGTCTTGCTTGCTCCATGAAGGCCCCCCGAATGAAAGTGCTCCGACATCTGGCCGCCGTTGCCGCCTTCCCGTTGCTGATCGCCGCTGGCTGCGGCGGGGGTGGTGGTGGGAGTCATGAGACCACGCCGCCGGACAATGGCGACTCATCCCAGCAGGTTGCCACTTATGGCAACAGCAATCTGCCCGGTCGCCTCATCCTCACCGGCTCCGCCGACCCAACCAAAATCTACGACCTTCGCACAGGTCAAAGCGCTGCCCTGCCCACGTCGACGACCGAAGGCAACGCTTGGATGACCAGCACGAACCCTGGAATCGTCCTGCGCCTAAGTTCGGGCGGAGCAGGCGGCGGACAAACAGTTGAACGCCTCAGGACTTCCGACTGGACAGCCATCGGCCAGCCCAGCCGAGTTCGTGGCTCGTTCACCGAGCTAAAGGTTTCCAACGACGGCCGCTACTTTCTGGCCTTTAAAGCAGAAAGGCTTGGCGATGAATCTATCTTGACCATCTTCAATGCAGACAGCGGCGCGGAGGTGAAGTCTGGCTCGCCACTGGACGACAAGGTCGTCGTCGCGAGTCCTGCAGGGTGGCTCCCAGACGGGCGCTACATTTTCCTCGTCGGACCTGACCTCTATGTCTCGTCCCCCACTTCGAACACCAACACCCGGGTGGCCAGGTTGCCCTTGCCTGACAACAGCGTTTTCCAGGACGGCGACTCGCAGTCAGGCTTCTCGGATCTTGCGGTCAGTCCGGACGGGCAAAAGTTCGCGTTCACATGGAATGTGCCTCGAGGCACATCGAAAGACACGCACATCGTCGTTGCCAACGTGGATGGCACAGGACTGCATCAACTCACTGCCCCGCCTGATCCCTCCAGCGCACTGAAGTTTGGTTATGGCAGCCC
>CBIHQA010000502.1:0-3332 GCA_966211475.1 uncultured Neisseriales bacterium | reverse complement strand
GCGATGCGTTTCTCCATTCGGAGCGGCCGCCCGAACCCGAGATCTTCCTCAGCACGTCCGAACAGGCACGGCAACAGCAAAAGCAAGCTGCCCGTCCCCAAGCGACCGTGCCGCACGACGCCGCGCCCTGGCCGGATCAGCCGCACCTTCGCGTCCGCCTCACCGGTGATTCGCACATGGATGCCTTGTTGATCGCCCAGCTCGAAAGCCACCTCGGCGGCTCGATCGATTCGTCCAGGATACGCGTGGCCTCGCTTGCTGACGATGCGCCGGCCGACCACATGCTGGACACCCTTCCTCCGGGCATGCGTGATCCCGGCCGGCTTTTCGAGAACGTGCTTCGCCGCACCCCGGATGCGCTCAGCGCACAACGGCTGGCGGCTGCGCTGGAGGCGCACCGTGGGAACGTGCTGCTGCTGATGGCGCACATCGACGCCCAACGGCCGGTCATCGTGTTTCGCGACGCGCAGGGCGGCCAGCGGGAGATCAGCCTGCAGGCGCTTCAGTGGGCGGAGCGGCAGGCGGGTGTGGATGTGGTGCTGATCGGCTGCAACAGCGCGGATCACCGCGCCGCGGGCTTTGCCGGTTCACTCAACAGCCTGGACGCCGCGGCCGCCGTGCTGCGTGTGGCCGATGCCAATCCGGCCTCCTACCGCGAACTGTTCGGCCGCCTGGCCGGGCCGCAGCTTGAAATGCTGATCGATCCGGTGCACTTCCAGTTGCATGGCGAATTGACCATCATCCGTTCGGGCAGCGGGGTACCCGTGTCCACGGTGCGCTGGACCGGCGCCCAGTCGCAAGCCCGTCAACCGTTCACGGCGGGACCTGCACCATCCGCGCCCGCCAGCCCACCGGCCGGTGCAGCCGGTCCGGATGCGGTGGATCAGGCAGGACAGACGGCGCGAGTGTCGCTCGTCGGTGTGGTGATGCTGTCGTGGCTGACGGGTGTGGCCCTCGGCTGGCGACAGGCCCGTGACAAGGGCGCCCAATGGCGGATGGCCGTGACACAGGCCGTGTGGCATGTGGCCATCCTGGCGATCGTCGCCGGATTCTTCGCAGAAGCCGTCACCGACAGCACCAGCGCCACCATCAGCGCGTTCCTGGCGTTGAGCTCGCTCGTCATCGCACTGGGCCTGCTGGGCAGGAGCATCATCAAGAAATCCGGCGCGCCCCTTCATTCGCTCAATGCCCTGCGTGCGGCCGCGGCGGGGCTGCCCTTCCTGCTCGTCTGGCAGCTGTTCGAACATGGAGAAACGAGCTTGCCGGAGACGCTGCGCCGCTCGTTGCTGGCCGTCTACCAGGCGGTACGCGCCGCCCCCGAACCGGGGGCGGCATTCTGGCTGGTCGCCGTGCTCGTCTTGTGCCACTACATCATCCTTTCGGCACTGCGCGACCGCGCCGAACAGCGGCGCCACCTGGCGGAGGCCCGGGCCGAACTGAAAGCCATCGGCATCACACGCCGCGCCAATCTGACCTCTGCGCTTCACGGCATGCGCACCTTCGCGCGCGAGATGCGGCTGTACGACCACGGCGACCCCAACCGGCCCTCCGCGCTGCATCCCATCATCGTGGATGTGATCGCGCCCGATCCGTGGGCCGATGGCATGCCGCGCCACTTCGTCCTGGTCAGCCTCTCCTTCCCCAAAACCAGCGTTCTCGGCTTGATGCGCGCAGGAACACGTTTCGTGCATCCCCTTCCGGATGTGCTGGCCGAGGCCTGGCACCGCGGCGAAGACAGCGCCGCCGCGCTGCCCAGGCTGCTGGCGCTGATCGAGCCCAGTCTCAAGACGGGCAGCTACCTCGGCATACGGCGCCGCCAGGCGCTTCGCCTGCTTCGCATCGGCCGATGGCTCGTGGCAGGCACCGCCCTGGCGATTGCAACGGTGGTGTGGCTTCTCGTCCCAGACGATCCGGGCGTCCACTTCCATGGCGTGGCGTTCGCGTCGGCTGCGGCAGGGGCGGCACTGGTCGCTGCGCTGTTCGTCAGGCCGGCTCACTGGATGCTGCATGAGAGGCACTTGGCGCGCAGGCTGCGGGCTGCACGCGGCGGCTGCACGCCGGGAGAGTCTGTCAAGGAGCGGCAACGATCCAGTGGTCTTGCCGGTGGTGCGTTTTAGGAGCCCCTGTTGTAGAGCTGCGCATCGATCTAGAGCTGGGGTATCGACGTCGATTGGGCGGTGGTCAATTTAGCCGCGGATTTCAATCCAATAACCTGCCAAATTCGCCAACTTTATATACTGCTCAACCGCCTTGTGATGTGTGGTCCGTATTTCACCAGCCCGTCAGGGTTCATATTCTCTCCCTAAGTTCAACAAGTTTCGTGCTTGACAGTTGGAACCACCAACTTGATCATGACTTTGGTCGCTCATGGAGAGCGGGCGCACCATCATGACAATAGCTCTTCTTATCTTAGGGAACGATATATGAACCAAGTTTTTGTCAGTCTCGCGCGAGCGCTGCTTGTTGCCTCCACCGCAGCAGCCGTTTCCGGTGCGCATGCCCAATCGGTAAACGAACAGAGCGCAAGGCAGTCACTTCCCGCGACGTTGACCGCGCAATCAGCCCAAGGCGGCTTGGTTCAGCCGCAATTGAGTGCGGGCTCGTATTCGACTTATTGCCTGTATCGTTTCAGCGGCTCACACGTGATTGTCCGATGCAATGACTCTCGAATCAACGCAAACTCCCGTGCATTCATCGCGCTGTCAGAATACAGTTCCAACGGACCAACGGACCGATTTATCGGTGCCGCGAGAATGACAGTTCACAACATCCGGCCGTTCAATGGAGGGCTCGAAGCTTGGGTGGATGTGGAATGGGGATCACCGCTGAATGTTCGCATGGACATTTTGATCGACCCCTGAAGACTCAAAAACATGATTTAAATCAAAGGATTCAAGCCGTTCTGGTCGGCAGCCAAATATCATTCCCGGCATCGACACAATTCAAATGATCAAAAGGGGCATTTGCCTGTCAGCAAAACAGTCAAGTCCTGTCCGCTGCCGACCAGTCCTGCCAGACAGGTTCACCACCAAAATGGCCATTGGCCTTCAGGGCACCTCTGTGTACGATGAACTCGTTCGAGGAGACTGCCATGTCACCGATGAAGGTTTCTCCGCAGCAACGCGGCTTGCGTGCTGCCATGGCCGCGATTGTCACCGCCGCCCTCTCCGTGCCGGCATCCGCTCACCACGGCTGGGACTGGGCCGAGCCCGTCAACTCCGAACTCAGCGGCACGATCGTCGCCGCCCGGCTCGGCAATCCTCATGGTGAGCTCACGGTCGACGTCGGCGGCGAGAAGTGGGTGGTGGAAGTGGGCCAGCCTTGGCGCAACG
>CBIHQA010000501.1:0-3335 GCA_966211475.1 uncultured Neisseriales bacterium | reverse complement strand
TGCCGGCGTCGAACACGCCGACCACCGTCCATTCCCGCTGGGCGAACTTCAGCCGTTGACCGATCGCCACGCCTTGGAAGCCACTGGCAATGCTGCCGCCGACGATGATCTCGGTACTATCCGGCCGGAACATGCGGCCCGCCGTCAGCCGCACTTGCGGCCGCAGCAGATGGCCGACTTCGCTGGTGCCGCGCACCGTCACGTTGGACGGCCCGCCCGTGCTGCGCTTGGTCAGCGAAATCAGCACCACCGGCTCCTTGGACACCAGCCGGCGCCCCTGCCGGTCGGTGGCGATGTCAGGCAGGCTTTCCACCACCGCCGCCTGGTCGCGCGCCACCCCGCTTTGCACCTCGGTCTGCGAACCCTTGCGGATCACCACCACGTTCTCCGGCAAGCCGGTCGCCACCAGGGTAGCCCGCAGCCCTGCTTCCAGCATCAGCACAGTGGCGAACACGAACACCACCAGTGCCATACCGCCTGCCGTCAGCAGGGTGGTGAGCTTGCGGGTGGCAAGGTTGCGCCAGGTGTAGGAAAGCGGGATCGCTGTCACGGTCCGGGCATTCAGGCCGGTGCGGCAGCCGGTTCCGGCGTGGCCGACGCCATCTCCAGCTTGCGCTCGAACAGCGCCACCGCCGTCCGCGCCACCCGCTGGGTGTCGTAATAGGCATAAGCCGCCACGCCGGCAGCCCCGATCACCGGTACGGCACGGGGCACCAGCTTGGCGACCGTCGCCTTGCCGATCCGCATGCCGATGGTGGCGAGCATGGCGCGCAACGCCTGCTGCGACAGCCGCTGCACCAGCCAGCGCTCACCGTTGCGCACCACCAGGCCCCGCACCGCCTGCGCGGCGGAATAGCGGAACAGGCAGAAAATCATCTGCTCACGGCCCAGATGCGCCTGCCGGCCGAAGGCACCAGCGATGTCCGCCACCAGCTGCGCCTGGATGCGCCAGATCAGCAGCAGGTCCGGCAATACCGCCAGCCAGGCCATCGGCCCGGGCGGCACCGCCAGCACGCCGGACAGGGCCGCCGCCCGGCGCGCCGCCTTGCCGGCAAGCACAGCGGCACGCTTCTGCGGGTCATCCGCCGCCGACTCGGTGGTCTGCGGCGCGGCAGTCAGCAGTTCGTCCAGCGTATCGGCAATCCGGTCGAACAAGGCGCGATTGGGTGCATCCATCCTGTTTCCTCCAAATTCTCGGCAATGCGTCGTTGTGGCGGTAATGCCGTTCACCTAAGCAACGTTGTGAATAAACCGTTCGCCCTGAGCTTGTCGAAGGGCTTGGCAACAAGGGCTTCGACAAGCCTGTCCTGAGCAAGGTCGAAGGGCTCAGCCCGAACGGCAGTTTTTCGTCAAGTGAACTGCATTCGCGTTGTGACGGGGTATTTCCCCGGCCGCCTTCGGCGTCCAGGCTACGATTGGCACGTCCCCGGCCACGTTCCGCCGACATGTAGCCCGGACGCTGCAGGCGGCCGGGGGCGATCTCTGGACGAAGTACCACCCCGACCCCATGCCGCGCCCGGCCCCGATCGTTCAAGCAATACTCCGTAGCCCTTCCACGATGCCACCCCGCATCGCCCGCCACGCCGGCAACGCCGCCGCGACCAGCCCCACCACCACGGCACAGCCTATCTGCCACAGCACTGTGCTAGGCGCCACGTCGAAGATCGGGAAGATGTTGTCCAGCGACTTCGCCACCCCATGCGACACCGGCCAGGTCAGCCAAACGCCCAGCGCGCCGCCGGCCAGCGTCAGCAGCAGCGATTCGGTCACGATCAGCAAGCCCACCACCGGCGGGCCGAAGCCCAGCGCCTTCAGCGTCGCGTATTCGGCGGTGCGCTCGCGGGCGCTCATCGCCATGGTGTTGGCCATCACCGCCATGATGATCACGATCACCACGAAGGACACCAGCTTGATCGCCACCACGATGGTTTCGGTCATCGACACGAAGCTGAGCTGAAAGGCCTTCTCCGTCTCCGTCAGCGTCTCGGCCAGGGAGTTCCGGAACTCCCGGTCGATCGCCTGGCTGATCGCCGCCGCCTGCTGCCCGTCGCGGATGCCGATGATGAAGATGCCGGTGTTGTCGCCCCGGCGCGGGTAGAGCACCTTGATGCGCTCGTTGAGCAGCTTCCAGTGGAACAGAAACTGGTTGGTGTCCACCTTGCTGGTGCGGCCGTCGTAGATCGCGCGGATGGTGAAGCGGTAGGTGCCCGGGTAGATGGTGCCCTTGAGCGGGATGCTGTCGCCCACCTTCCAGCCGTAGCGATTGGCGAGCTTGCGGCCGACCAGCGCCCCCTGCTGGTCCAGGATGAAGGCTTTGCGCGACTCCTCGTCCACCAGGAATTCCGGGTAGAGCTTGAGGAAGCTGTCCGGCTCCACCGCGAACTGCGGGAAGAAGTTCTTCTCCTCGATGTACACGCCAGCGAACCAGTTGGACCAGGTGACACCGGTCACCCCGTCGATCTTGCGGATCTTCTCGGCGTCACTGATCGGCAGCGGGAACACCAGCGAGATGGCGTTGCGGGTAATCAGCCGCTTGTCACTGGCGGCGTCGGCCCCGGCATACCAGGCCGATACCACGGTGCGCAGCAGCCCGAAGGCCAGGATGGCGATCACGATGCCCAGCAGCGTCAGCCCAGCGCGCAGCTTATGGCGCAGGGTGTTGCGCAGGGCCATCTTGATCAGGAAGGCGGTCATGGCGGTGCGGTCAGCGAGACGGCCTGTCCGGACAGCTCGCCCTTTTCCAGCAGCCGGATGGCGTGTGCCCGGTCGGCGGCCCGTTGGTCGTGGGTGACCATCACGATGGTCTTGCCCAGTTCGCCGTTCAGACGGTCGAGCAGGTCGAGTACCTCAATGGCGGATTTACGGTCGAGGTCGCCGGTCGGTTCATCCGCCACGATCAGCGTCGGGTCGGTGACGATAGCGCGCGCCACCGCCACCCGCTGCTGCTGGCCGCCGGACAGTTCGCCGGGGTAATGGCTCATCCGCTCGGCCAGGCCCACCATGCGCAATGCGGCCTCGGCATGCTCGCGCCGCTCCCGCCGCGACAGCCGGGTGAGCATCAGCGGCAGCTCGACATTCTCCAGCGCGCTCAGCACCGGCATCAGGTTGTAGAACTGGAAGATAAAGCCCACATGCCCGGCCCGCCAGTCGGCCAGCTCACCTTCGTCCAGCTCCGCAATGTCGATGCCGTCGACCAGGATCTGCCCCGCGGTCGGCTTGTCGATGCCCGCGATCAGGTTGAGCAGGGTCGATTTGCCGGAGCCGGACGGCCCCATCAGTGCCAGGAAGTCGCCGCGCCGGATGTCGAAATCGATGTCGGTCAGCACCGGCACCTC
>CBIHQA010000500.1:0-3340 GCA_966211475.1 uncultured Neisseriales bacterium | reverse complement strand
GAATTGGCAATCCCCGCGCAGTATCGCGACGGCTGGCGGTATTACGCGACCGTGGACACGGTCGACCGCATGTTTGGCGATATCGATGCGCGACCCATCGAGGCGGAGATCGCAAGATCTGATCTGGCTTTGCCGTCGCGCCGCCAGTGCGCGATCGGCGGTGATCTCGATTTCGTCAAGCACGAGAAGGCCCCCCCTGACCGGGGGTCGCTGGAATACCTTACTACGCGCAACTGTGGCCGGTGGACAGACAAGAGGCCGTTTGATTTTCTATTTGCTTTCTGGCCGGCACAAATCTTATTGCTAGCGCATCGACTGGGGGCAGTAATGGGAAATGACTTTCCACTGGACGAAGTGGCGAAGCGCTATCGGTTGGTCTTACTCATCCTGCCGCTGGCGGTAACCGCGGCATTGTTTCTGCAATCTCAGCAAACGCAGCCAGTCTTTTCCGCCACACTGTTGTTGCAGCCACCCCCTGCAGTGGCGAACGCTGTGGGAGAGGCGGTGCGACATGCAGCGACCGGCGTGACGCTTATGGGGACGAATAGCGCCATGACGATTTCTTCGGAGAGTGGGACGGCGCAACAGGCTGTAGAAATAGTCGCCAGCGCCTACCCTTCGATCTTGGCAGCTGCATCGTCCGTTGTGGATGAGGAAATCGCCAACAGCCAATTTGTCCTATCTGTTCTCGACAAGGAGTTGGCGGCGCCTACCGACGTAGCGAAGCTGATTCTCGCGCTTGACCGAGCGCCGGGGTTTCGGGAACGCATTGCAATCCTGGAGAAGTGGAAAGTTGACGCTGCGGCCATGACCCCCCAAGTCTCAGTGATTTCTGCACCAATGAGTATGGCATTGGCTGCGGTGCTTTGGGGAAGCACTCTCGGCATCACGTTCGTCCTTCTCGCCGTCCTGCACACTTTCCGCCGTCGCCAACCCGCGACACTGGTGCAGTGACGACTGACTGTTTGGCAGGCCCCCCCGTAAGATGACTGCTAGGGAGTTTGCCCCTCCATTAACGGAGGCAAGGACAATAAGACTGTTGACTTTTACAGCCGCACGCAAACCTCTTGGGCAGTCGGGCCGGTGACCTTGACGAGGGCGCCCTAACTAACCTCGATCCATTTCAGGTTCTCGGCCGAGTACCGGTCCGGAGCCACACGACGCGGCTGGAGGTTGAGCGGCCAGATGGAAGGCTGGATGGCGAAGCCGGCACTCAGGTCGCTCGTCTCCGCGTAGCCGACGCTCTCCCGGTTGGCGTCGGGGCAGAAGCGGAAAGCGGTGAAGATCGTCTTCCACTTGCTATCGACGGTATCGAACCAGACCTCGCACGGATCGACAGAGCGGCTCTGGATCTGGCTCACCTTGTTGCCGCCCGCCACCGTATAGCTTCCGAGCCAGGGGTAGCGAACACCGACGTCGGTCGACCCCGCCTTGCTGGAAACCCAGTTGATTTCACAGGAATCCGGATCGCTGGGCGTCCAGAGCAGGATGGGAGCGCCGACATCGAAGTCTGCATTGTTGGCCACGCGGAAGAACCTCGATCCGGCGGTGATATCCAGCGTGATCGAGAGGTTCCAGGCGCCGCGAGGAACCAGGATTGGGTTGGCTGCATGCTTGGTCCAGCTGCCAGCCGTGAACGTGGCCTTGGTCGCGACACCGCCCTTCCATTGGGCGCCATCGTAGCCGGCATAGAACAGGTAATAGAGCCCATCCTTCTTGACCACCCGGCCTGTGGTCATGACGGACTGCGATTCCCAACCGACGCCGGCCACAGCCAAAGCCTGCCCTTGATCGGTCCAGGTAAATCCGTTCGGTGACGTGAGCAGATGGGTCTTGGTGTTGAGCGCGCCCGCGACAGTCGCCACCGCGACATGCATCTTGAACGGCGCCGCTCCGTCCGACGGCTCGTAGATCACGCTGGGACGCGCCAGTGACGCCGCGCCGGCCACCTGGGAGGGTACGATAATCGGCGCGTAACCGCGATCGCGAGGGTTGCCATCCAGGTCGTAGATTTCGACGAAGATGTTGCCCACCATCGGTGAGGTCTGGTCGCCGTAGCCGTCGTAGTAGACATAGATCAGGTCCCCGACGCGCACCGGCGTCGGGGCCGCCTTGATCTTGTTGTCCTTGGCAATGGTGGGGCTCTGGTTTTCGGACCGGGCGTTGACCATGACGCCGGCGCCGAAGGACAGCGGATTGCTGGAATGGGTGACGAAGTGGTCGTACTCCGGCAGCCCACCCTGCCCATTGTAGAAGCCCATGAACCGCGACGACACGTTGAGCTTGCGACGGATGGCGGGCGCATCTCCGGCGTTCATCTCGAGGGCGGAGATGGCGCTGGCCGCCACTGTGACGCCGGGCAGCATCAGCGTCCAGTCGGCGCCCTCCACAGGCGTGACCCCGATGTTGTCGCGCAGGGCGTACCAGATGCTGCCGCCATGTTTGACGAAGTCCTTGGCGACATACTGGACATCAACTGCCCACGCCTTCTGGTAGTCGCCGACACCCGCCGTGCCGCCGGCGATCTGCTCGAGCAGTTGGATGATCTCGTTCTTGGGCGGCTCGCGGTCGGGCGCGAAGACGTTGCGCGGCGTCAGGATGGGCATGCGCGTTCTCTCAAGTCTGCGGGGAAGTGTTAGGAGACAACCTTGGCGCCGGTTGCCACGGGTGTGGCCTCGACGCCCGAGGCATTGATGGCGACGACGAAGCCGTATCGGGTGCCGGCGCTGATGCCGGTCACCACGCGGCTGTCGGCCGCGTTCGGGGCGCCGTATTCGGTGGCCCCGAGGGTCGACCCAGCGAAGGTATTGCTGGTGTTCCAGTAGAGCCGGGCGCCGAAGTAGTTGGGCGAGTTCGGGGCCGTCCAGTTGAAGGTGATCTGACCGGTCCCGCCGGTGGCCGTGACGCCAGTAACCGGTCCCGGAGCCACCGGATCGGAGGTCACCGATCGGACCTCGTAGTCGGTCCAGTCCGATGGCACGCCGGCCGACCAGGTGCGGACACGGAACCGATGATCGGTGCCGTCGACCAAATAGCCGCTGCGAAGGTTCGTCTGACCGGCGATCCCCAAAACCGATTGGGGCGTGCCGCCGGCCGCGGGCTCCCATTCCAGCTCGTACTGGAAGGTCGCGTTCTGCAGCGTCACGGAAGCCTCGGCATATGCCGCCGTTGTCCCGCCACCCACGCTTTCGGTCAGCACCGTCACGTTGAAGTTGATCGGTACCGGCACGTCGTCACGCTCGATGGTGCCCACATCCGGGGTGGGAACTCCCTCCTGCGTGGCGGCATCGAAGGCATAGAGCGTTGCGGGCACCACGATGCCCTCGAACTGATAGCTCAG
>CBIHQA010000499.1:0-3366 GCA_966211475.1 uncultured Neisseriales bacterium | reverse complement strand
GCCGACGTGGATGGTGCCGAATAGCCAGATCGTGGTGCTTGGACTGTCCACCCGCCACAGCAAGGCCCCGCGGGCCGAGGCGATGGCCGACAGAAACAGGGTGAGCAGCAACAGCATCCGCAACCATGCGGCAACGCGGATCGGCATAAGGGCGGAAGACGGACTGCGCGGCGGAAACACGTCAGGATTTGAGGTAGTCGTGGATCGCCTTGCGGCTGTCGTCATCCATGCTGACGAAGGACAGGCCGATGCGGAAACCTTCGGTATGGCAGATACAGTTCGCCACCCGGACGCGCGCTTCGATCAGGCGGCGTACCCCCATGACCAGCAGCTGGATGCCGACGGTGCCTTCCTCGCCGACGTGCAGGTTGTAGGGGACTTCCAGCCCGAGCCCGCCAGACGCGATGTCCAGCGTCCGCCCTTCGAACGGCGGATGGGAGGGGAAGACGACCATGACACGGGTCCGCAGCACCCTGCGGTTTTCCGAACGGCGGTTGGCGCCGGGCGTGTTCTGGTCGATGGACGGGGGTGTGAGGGCCAACTGGATGCGTTCCCAGCCAGGAAAAGGTTAGCGGTTCAAGCCGGCGGTCGGTGCAGCCGGGGGCGGCGAACCGCCCCCGCACCGGAATCAGGCCATGCCCAGCACGTCTTGCATGTCGTACAGGCCGGCCTTGCGGCCCGCCAGGAAGTGCGCCGCCCGCAATGCGCCCTGCGCAAAGGTGGCGCGGCTGGAGGCCTTGTGGCTCAGCTCGATGCGCTCGCCGATGCCAGCGAACACCACGGTGTGGTCGCCCACTACGTCGCCGCCACGCAGGGTGGCAAAGCCGATGGTGTCCGGCTTGCGCTCGCCGGTGACGCCTTCGCGGCCGTACACAGCCACCTGGCGCAGGTCGCGGCCCAGCGCACCGGCCACCGCTTCGCCCAGCGCCAGCGCGGTGCCGGACGGCGCATCCACCTTCTGGCGGTGGTGCATTTCGACGATCTCGATGTCGTAGCCCTGGGACAGCGCACGGGCGGCCTGGTCCAGCAGCTTGAGCAGTACGTTCACGCCCACGCTCATGTTCGGCGCCATCATGATGGCGATGTCGTCGGCGGCCTTGCGAATGATCTGCTTCTGATCCGGCGTAAGACCGGTGGTTCCGATCACCATCTTCACGCCCAGCTTACGGCAGATATCCAGGTGGGCGAGGGTGCCTTCCGGGCGGGTGAAGTCGATCAGTACGTCCGAGCCCTGCAGGGCGGCTGCCACGTCATCGCGCACGATCACGCCGCTCGGTGCGCCGATCAGCATGCCGGCATCCTGGCCGATGAAGGGGTTGCCGGCGCGGTCCAGCGCGCAGACGGTCTGGGCGTTCGGGTCTTGGTGCACGGCCTGGAGCAGTTCGCGGCCCATGCGGCCGCTGGCGCCGGCAATGGCGACGTTCAACGTCATGATTCTGTTTCCGTATCGGTAGTCGGTGTCAGGGCCGCGATTGCGCGGCCGCTAAAAAATGGGCTGGTCCGGCGAGGGACCGGTGCGGCGCAGGGGCCGATCCGGTCAGGACTGCGGCGCGGAGGCGGCGGCTTCCGGTTTCGGGGCCGAGGCGGCGGCTTCCGCCTTGGCGGCCGGTGCGGATGCAGCCTGCTCGGCCGGTAGCGCCGGTTTCAATGCCGGCTGGGCTTCGCCTTCCCAGCGGGTCAGCTGGTCGTTCTCGAAGAACACGGTGAAGCGTTTCTGTTCGGCCGGGGCGCCTGCCTTGGAGAAGCTGTAGACGTAGTCCCAGCGGTTGGCGTGGAACGGGTCTTCGACCAGCGGCGAGCCCAGTACGAAGCGGACCTGCGAGCGGTTCATCCCGACCTTCAGTTTGTCGACGGCGTCCTGGGTCACCACGTTGCCCTGCTGGATGTCGATGCGGTAGGGCTTGAGACGTTCGGTGATCGAGCACGCGGCAAGCAACGCACACAGGATCAGGGTGACGAGACGCAAGTACGACATGGAGTTCCTTTTCGCTCGGCGAGGCGCGGGCGGCGGGGCGCGCGTAGGCAAAGCCGCCAAAAGCCTTTATGATAACTCGAATCCTGACGGGGCCAGCAAAAACCCGTTCGCCGCATCTGACCCGCGGCATCCACCCTGCACCGACCGGCTTCCCGACGTTCCGTCGCTCCCGCTTCCGCTGTTCCGACGTGTGACGTTCGCCCCGAGCCGGGGACCAATTGAGACCGCTTTCATGAGCAAAGCCAGCGATCTGAAGGACATGGGCCTGAAGGCTACCGGCCCCCGTCTGCGCATCCTCGAACTGTTCGAAAAGAGCGAGGTGCGGCACCTGTCCGCCGAAGACGTCTACCGCCAGTTGATCACCGAAGGCGACGACGTCGGCCTGGCCACGGTCTACCGGGTGCTCACCCAGTTCGAGCAGGCCGGCATCCTGGAGCGCCACTACTTCGAAGGCGGCAAGGCCGTGTTCGAACTGCGGCCCGAAGGCCACCACGACCACCTGGTCTGCGTGCAGTGCGGCAAGGTCGAGGAGTTCTTCGACCCGGAAATCGAACGTCGCCAGAACAAGGTCGCCAAGGACCGCGGCTTTACCATCCAGACGCATTCGCTGTACCTGTATGGCCTGTGCGCGGACTGTATCTCCCACCCCCGCAAGCGTCTCTGATTTTTCCGGCCACCACCCATGGTGCCCTGGCTTTATCGGCCAAGCGAATTCCCCGATCCACGCACCGCTCGCCGGCGACCTGACGGTCTGCTGGCGGCCGGTGGCGCGCTGACACCGGACTGGCTGCTGGCGGCCTACCGGCGCGGCATCTTCCCCTGGTTTGGCGAGGGCGAACCCATCCTGTGGTGGAGCCCCGATCCGCGCATGACGCTGGACCCGGCCCGGGTCCACATTTCCCATTCCCTGAAGAAGACGCTCCGGCGCGGAACGTTCGAGCTGCGCCTGGACACCGCCTTCGCCGACGTGATGCGTGCCTGTGCCGCTCCACGTGTCGGCCAGCCCGGCACCTGGATCCTGCCCGCCATGGTGGAGGCATACAGCGAACTGCACGCGCTCGGCTACGCCCATTCGGTGGAAAGCTGGCGAGACGGCGAGCTGGTTGGCGGCTTGTACGGCGTCTGCATCGGTGGCATGTTCTTCGGCGAATCGATGTTCGCGCGGCAGACCGACGCGTCCAAGGTGGCACTGGCGCGGTTGTGCGAACTGTTGCCGGCCAAGGGCATCGAATGGATTGACTGCCAGCAGGTCACGCCGCACCTGGCTTACATGGGCGGGCAGTCGATGGCGCGGCGCGATTTTCTGCTACGCTTGAATCAATTGGTAAACAAGCCTGTCCCGCCCTGTCGCTGGAGCCAGCCATGAACCATGCTTTCATGCCTTGCACACG
>CBIHQA010000498.1:0-3369 GCA_966211475.1 uncultured Neisseriales bacterium | reverse complement strand
GGACATGCCCCGGCAAGCCGGGTCATGCCGCTCCTGTTGAACGTTGGGCCTCACAGACGCACGTGTCATTACTATGCTGCTAATCGAGGCCTATACCCCGGACGAAATCCTCGACCTACCGAACGAGGAACTTGGGGCAATCGTCCTTAGCGACGAACCGCTCGTGTTCAAAGTGGGTTCAGCAAATCTGCTTGGGCGTTTCAGAGTTGAAGGAACTGCGCTCGTCATGGAGCTGGTTCACGTCGACGGTGGAGGCGAAGGTGCTCTGCCTGCGCTTGCGGCGCTCGCCCGTAGGTACGCAGTTCGTGAGAAGGTCAGGTCTATTGATTGGCGAGTTCGTGCCGTGCACTGCGCCAGGCCGAACCTTAAGCTGCGCCGGGTTCTTGAGCGCCGCGGATTCGTGGTAGGTTTTGCAGCCGGCGTCGGTGAGTGCTATCAGTTGGTTGAGGTATTGCAATGAGGCTCACTCATCATTCCAGCGGCTCGCCTTCGGCGGCCGCTGAATTTAACCGCCAGGCGTCTTGAGTATGCGCGCCGTGGTCTTTCTTCCTGCTCTCATTACCGCTTGCGCTCTGCCGGCGGTTTCCGTTCCTGCCTTTGCTACCGAGGAGCGCACCCTCACCGCTGCGGCTCAGAGGTTCATCGCAAAGGGGGCAGAGCCAACGCTCAGCATGTGCACGCTTCCCAAGCCCCGCTGCGGTGATGCGAAGCTCATCGCGAAGGAAGACATCTCCGCTGAGAGCAACGACGAGAAGAGAATTGCTCGAACCATTACCTTCGAGGGCCTTGAACTTGGGCTAACGATTCCAGTTGTGAACCCACGTCGCTACCTCGTCGCGAAGGTCGAGATATCTACCTCCAAATGGCCCGTCCAGCGCGGGCTCCACGTCGGCCAGTCTCAAAGCAAAGTCATGGAAGTGCTCGGCCTTCCAACGACCGAAACCGGCAATTGCATCGAGTACTTCACTGAAGCACTCCAAAGCTCGGCTGGCTTTTGCTTTGCCAACGGCCGTATCACCAAAGTCGTGTGGGAGCGCTGGATTGACTGAGACGCCCAACCCCTCCGTCAAGGGGACTTGCCTTCGGCAGGCCACTTACTTCGAACGTTGAACGCACGACAACCTATGTGGCGCATCGAATTCAGTTCGTCCGAGTTCCTGCCGCTCCTGCCCGAAGATTGCCAGGGCAACCCTGGGGTCTATGGCTTCGAGCTTGCTTGGTGGTTGGCTCAAGCGCTTGCGCGGCAAGGGATCGCTACAAGCTATCCGCTCGGCGAGGATTGGGGCTGGTTGATTGAGTACCTCGATCCGTCTGAATCCGAGTTCACCATCGGCTGTGCGAGCGTGGCAGAGGAAGGTGAAGGCTATCGCCAGCAGCCCATCCAGTGGTCCATCTTCATTCGGCCACACACTTCATTGAAGCAGCGGCTAAAAGGGGTAACCCATGAGGCACAGGTACAACGTCTAGGCCAAGCCATCCTCTCCGCGTTGCACGGCAAGGGCATCGTCGCAACGGAGAGTGCGTCCTGACCCATTACAGGGACTCCCCGAGAAGTCAACACCGCCATTTGTCTTTTCGTTCAGGGCTGCATTTCAATTGCACGGAAACAGCGTGAAGAGCGTGCAGAGACAGAGAACAGACCGCCACGTCTCCATGAGTACACTCCTGCACGACGAGTGTCACCCTTCTGCCACTCATCCCCTTGTTCCGTGAAAGCAGTCACCTTGAACGTCTGTCCAGCCTGGGGTTCAAGTGAGTTGTACGAATGACGTCAAGCTCACTGCCAATACTTTGCCTCTGGGCCTGCTGTCAATCCCTGAGGCAACAGTCGTCGTCTGTGGGGCATGCGGCCGCATCTCCTGGTTTTGCAAGCCGCACACGTTGGAAGAGGTTCGCACACCTTTCCGGAAGCGAGCGCCTTGATGCAGCTGTCGAGCCAGGCTCACTGTGCATGGGCGCGGCCTCACGTCGGCTTGACGAATGGCCAACGGGTCGCTCGACGCGCGAAGGGACCGGCAGTGAACCCGAATTGCGGCGCCTCGGGACTGTGCGGGAGCGCGGGTCGGAAGCCCGTGAGCGCGCTGCGCACGCGGCTGGTCAGAGCCACGCGTTGTCCGCGAAGGTGTTCTCGCAGCCGGTGCACCGACTGCTGTCCTTGATGCTCGGTGGACCTTGCCAGGTCACCAGGACCTCACCACGACGAAGGGCCGGGATGCGAGGGCCTGACGGGTTCCCTCTGCCCAGATGCCTCAGTCGGCGACTCCTCATACAACACTGGAGACACCTCGAATGTTCAGCCATGTGATGGTCGGTTCGAATGACATCGAGCGCTCAAAGCGCTTCTACGACGCCGTGCTCGGCGTGCTCGGCGCGGGCGAGCCGTTCCGCAATCAGAACAAGACCGGGCAGAACAGGCTCTTCTACAGGCACGACGGCAGCAGCTTTTGTGTCAGCGAGCCCATCAACGGTGAGTCGGCCAGTTTCGCCAACGGCGGAACCGTGGGCTTCAAATGCAATTCACCGGAGCAGGTTCAGCGATTTCACGACACTGCCGTCGCTCATGGCGGCACGTCCATCGAGGAACCGCCGGGCTTGCGCGAAGGCAATCTCGGGGCCATGTACCTGGCCTACGTGCGGGACCCGGACGGCAACAAGCTCTGCGCGTTGCATCGCCCGAAGTAGCGCATTAGGACATGCGTCGGAGGCTCACCGCAGCAACCTCCCCGCCCGATCCAGGATCGCGATGTCCACGAACCGCGACCCGGAATGGCTCGCGCGCGACAGCTCGATGACGTAGCCGCCCAGGTCGAAGGCGGAGAGCTGCTCCAGCGCCGAGCGCAAGGCCGCGCGGCTGGGCTGCGGCCCGGCGCGGCGCAGGCCTTCGACCAGCACGCGCGCGGCGATGTAACCCTCCAGGCCGGCCTGGTTCCAGTCCTCGGCCGGGGCCTGCGCGGCCTTCAGCGCGCGCTGGAACTCGCGTGAGACGGGCACGGCGGCGGTGGACGGGTCGGGCGTCACCTGGGCAATGCCCAGCCCGTGCGCCCGCGCCACGCCGATGCGCTTGACCACCTGCGTGGCGTCGCTGGTGGACAGCGCGATCACGTGCGCGGACAGGCCGCGCCCGCGCAGCGCCTGGTAGAAGTCCGCCGTCATCGGGCTGGGCGTGCCCAGCAGCACCGCCTGGGCGGACGCGCGGGCAATGCCGTCCACGGCGGCGGCAAAGTCGGGCTTGGCCAGGTCCAGCGCGTGGCGCGCCGCAAAGCCTTCGCGCCCCGGGCGTTCGGCCTCGGCGTGGCGCTGCACTTCCTGGCCGAAGGCGCTGGCCGCGTGCACCAGCGCCACGCGCTCCACGCCCACGGTCTTGAAATG
>CBIHQA010000497.1:0-3374 GCA_966211475.1 uncultured Neisseriales bacterium | reverse complement strand
CGGTCGCCCGTCGCAGGTAGGCGGCGCGGACTCGGGCAAAAAAGGCTTCATCCTGCTGTTCGAACCGGTCCGGCGTCCGGGCACTGGCCAGCCGCGCCATGCTCACCGCGGGCGGCAGGTCGAACAGCAACGTCAGGTCGGGTTGGAGGTCCGCATGCACCCATGCCTCCAGCGCCGCCACGCGATCCCAAGGTAGCCCACGGCCACCGCATTGATAGGCATAAGAGGCATCGGTGAACCGGTCACAGACGACCCATTCGCCAGCAGCCAGTGCCGGCCGGACCACCTCGTCCAAATGCTGTTGGCGGCTGGCAAACATCAGCATCGCCTCAGTATCCATCGACATCGATTCATGCAGCAGCAAACCACGTAGGGTCTCGCCTAACGGGGTCCCCCCCGGCTCGCGGGTCAGCCTGACAGGCTTGCCCTGCTCACGCAGCGTATCGACCAGCCATTGCAGGTGGGTGCTCTTGCCGGCGCCATCGACGCCTTCCAGCGAAATAAAGCGGCCGCGCCGCAAGGTATCGCTCACATCAGATCCAGGTGGGCGCCCCTTCGGGAAAAGGGACGGAAAGTTGGCTAGTTAGATTTGGTCGTTACGCCAAATAGCAGAGGTCTCGCTCCCAGAGGAATTCGAGAGAAACCCCGACTTTCGAAAACATCAGTAAACACGAAAGCCCCTCACGGGGGCTTTCGCACTTCAATCTACTCCGGCGACGCTCACACCCCGAGATCTTCCACCCAGGCCAACGCGCTCAGGTGCGCCTTGTTCAGCATTTCGGGCGAGACCTGCAGCTGCTCTGCCAGGTCTTCCAGCACGCCTTCTTCGGGATTCTCAACCGCCAGTGCCAGCTTCAGGAACGGGCCGTAGATACCTTCCTGGTTCAGCAGTGCATCACAGACCGTATCCGGCAGCAGCAGGTTCTCCAGGATATTGTCCATCGGCATTTCGAGCATCACATCGAGCAGCGAGAACACGCCCACAATGAACAGGTTGTCCCGGTCCGAACCTTCGAGGAAGTGTTGGCCGATCAGTTCCACGAACCGACCGCGCGTGACGGCCATCTTCATCAAGGCCTGTGACCCCGGCGTATCGGCGCCCGCCGTGACCAGCAACAGGGTCAGCCAGCGATAGAGCTTCTGGTAGCCGAGAATGGTCACCGCATGGCGGAAAGACTGGATCTCGCAGGATAGGCCGAAACCGGCGGAGTTGATGTAGCGCAGCAACTTGAACGACAGCGCCACATCCTTCTTCAGCGACTCTTCGATCTGCTTGATCTCCGCATTGTTGCGGAGCATGTTCAGCAGCGACAAGATGTTCGTGTAGGCCGGATTGATGACCTTGGCGGCCAGCGTTTCCGGATGGGCGAAGTAGTAGCCCTGGAACGCGTCGAACCCTGCATCCCACAGCTTCTTGAACTCTTCCTTGGTTTCGACCTTTTCGGCCACCTGCAAGGCCGGGTATTTGCGCAGTTGCTTGGACAAGGCGACGGCGCGGTCCAGGCCGAGTTCCTTGATGTCCAGCTTCACGTAGTTGGCGAACTGGAGCAGCGGCTCGGTCTGCGGGGTCAGCGTGAAATCGTCCAGCGCGATCGAAAAGCCCTGCCCGCGCAACTCGCGGATCCGCTCCAGCAGGCCGTCGGTGGCGTTGACGGTTTCCACCACCTCCAGCACCACCCGCTGCGGATGCAGCAGTTCCAGGAAGTTGCTCTGCAGCATGGCCTGGGCGACGTTGATGAACGCCAGCTTGTTGCCCACCAGCCAATCCGCGCCCATGTTGGACAACGTGTTGACCAGTACGTTGGTACCCGCCTGCAGGTCGCTGGAAAACTCCGCCGTCGCCGCATCGCCATGCAGACGGAACAGCAGTTCGTAACCGATCAGCTGCTGCTGGCGGTTGAGGACGGGCTGACGCCCGATGAATGCATGACTGCCACTTGCTGTGTTCATAGGTCTTGTCGTTTCAACAACGCGCGCCGCGCGCCGTTCAGGCTAGATTCGCAAACAGGGTGTGAGCGTGATCCGAGTCGAGCTCACCCAGCAGGTCTTCCATGTCCAGCACCAGGACAACCGAACCGTCACCAGACAGCGTAGCACCGGCAATGCCCTTCGGCTTGATGTTCTGCAGCGGCTTGATCACCACGTCGTCACGGCCGACGAACGTGTCGATCGCCAGCACGAAGGAGGTCTCCGCCGATTGCATCAGCACGCCAAACGAAGGCGGCCGGTTATCGCGCCATCCCAGCATGCTGGCAAGCGAACGCACCGACAGGATTTCGTCGCGCACCACCATGGTGGCCTTGCCCGACACCTGCTGGATGTCCTCGCGCTGCAGCGGGATGATCTCGCGCACCATCGCCAGCGGCACGGCAAACGGCTGCTCGCACACCTTGACCACCAGCACTGGCAGAATCGCCAGCGTCAGCGGCAGGCTGATGGTGAAGCGCGTTCCTTCGCCCGGCACCGAATGGATGTCGATACGGCCATTCATCTTCTGGATGTTGGTCTTGACCACGTCCATGCCGACCCCGCGGCCGGAAACGCTGGAAATCTGATCCTTGGTCGAGAATCCGGGCAGGAAGATCAGCTGCAGGCTCTGACGGTCGTCCAGGTTGTTGGCATCCTCGGCACGCAACAGCCCCTTTTCGATGGCCTTCTGGCGGATCGCCTCGGGCTTCATGCCCTTCCCGTCGTCGGCGATCTCGATCAGGATATGGTCGCCCACTTGGGTGGCCGTCAGTTGAACGATGCTCTTTTCCGGCTTGCCCGCCACCACGCGGTCTTCGCGCGTTTCGACACCGTGATCGACCGCATTGCGCACCAAGTGCACCAGCGGGTCGTTCAGGTCCTCGATCATGGTTTTGTCGAGTTCGGTTTCTTCACCGGTCAGCACCAGCTCGACGTCCTTGCCGAGCTGACGCGCCAGGTCTCGGGCCAGACGGGGATATTTCTGGAACAGGCGGCCGATCGGCTGCATGCGGGTCTTCATCACCGCGTTCTGCAGATCGGATACCAGCAGATCCAACTGGCCGATGGCCTCGTCCAGCGAGCGCAGTGTCACGGCGTCGGTCTTGCCGGACAGGATGTCGGTCCGCAGCGTGGTGAGGCGATTCTTGGTCAACCCGATTTCGCCGGACAGGTTCAGCACCTGGTCGAGGCGGTTGGTGTCGATCCGGATCGTGGTTTCCTGCGTGGTGAGCTGCTGGATGCTCTGTGCCACGTTGGCCGGGGCGGCTGCCGCCGGAGCCGGCGCCCTGGCTGGCTCGGTGAGCGATGCCGGCGCGCTTGCCTTGACGGGTGCCGTTTCCAGCGCAGTGGAAGCGGCAGGTGCGGGTGCAGCAGCCGGCTTGGGTGCCGCGGCGGCGGGTGCCTTG
>CBIHQA010000496.1:0-3374 GCA_966211475.1 uncultured Neisseriales bacterium | reverse complement strand
GCGCCATGGCCGCCAGCATGGAACAGATTCTTGCCCATCTTGTCGAGGATGGGGATGGCGCGCTCCACGTCAGCGGCCTCGCCGCCGATCATGAAGGTCAGTGTGCCGGCCGCGGCACCGGCCGTACCACCGGAGACCGGCGCATCGATCATCGAAAAACCGGCCAGTTGGGCGGCCTTGGCGACTTTCTGGGCCGACGCGGGGGCGATGGTGCTGCATTCGATCAGCAGCGCACCGGGCTGGGCATAGGCCAGCAGGCTGTTTTCGCCGAGATAGACGCTTTCCACGTGCTGGCTGGCCGGCAACATGGTGATGACGACTTCGGCATTGGTGACGCAATCGGTCACGCCAGCGGCCGCCGTGGCGCCCTCCGCGACCAGCGATTCGACGGCGCTCGCTACCACGTCATAGGCGGTCAGTTGATAGCCGGCCTTGAGCAGATTGCGGGCCATCGGGGCGCCCATGTTGCCGAGCCCGATGAAGGCGATGGATGTCATGACAGCTCTCCTTCTTGTTTGGTTTGGCGACAGCGCGGGGCGATGTTCAACGGGGGAGCCCCGGCGCTTGCTGCCGCTCCTGCCGAGCGGCGCGCGTTATGTCACGTCTGCCAGCGGGTGGCAGTCCAGCGGCCAGGGGCTGGTCAGATGGCCGAGCACCCATGCGTCGCTAACGTCGGCCACAGTGGTGGGTGTCCAGGCCGGCGCGTTGTCCTTGTCGATCAGCAGGGCGCGCACGCCCTCACGGAAGTTCGGGTGCAAGCAGCATTGCACCGACGCCACCATCTCCAGCCGGAAGCAGTCCGCCAGCGAGGCGTGCCGGGTATGGCGCAGCAGCTCGAAGGTGAGCACGGCGGAGGTCGGGCAGCCGCGACGCAGGGTGTCGACAGCGCGCGACAGCCACGGGTCTTCGCTTTCCAGCGTCAGCAGGTTGGCGACCACCTGAGTCGCCGTGGCGCCGCGCGTGCTGCGCTGGATGGTGTCGAAATGGCGGACCACGGCCGAATCCGGCAAGGTGTCTGTGATACCGGCGCCCAGACGGTCCAGCAGGTTGGAGATCTGCTGGTGGTTGTGGCGTGTATCGCCGCTAAAGCCGAGCCCCAATAGGCCATCGACCAGCTCCGGCCAACTGGCGGCTGGCACTGCGTGATCGGCGAGTCCAACGAACAGCGCGTCGCGGGCATTAAGGTGCGCGCCGGTCAGTCCCAGGAACAGCCCGGTGCGGCCCGGCATGCGATGCAGGAACCAGGTGCCTGCCACGTCGGGGTACAGACCGATGGTGATTTCCGGCATCGCCAAGCGGGAGGATTCGGTCACCACCCGATGGCTGGCGCCGGACAACAAGCCGATGCCGCCGCCCATCACGATGCCGTGCCCCCAGACGATGATGGGCTTCGGATAGGTGTGGATCAGGTGGTCCAGGCGATATTCATCGCGAAAGAAGGCGGTGGCGACCTCAAGGGTACGTGACGGCTCTTCCGCCATCACCCGGTAGAGGGCGCGGATGTCGCCGCCGGCGCAGAAGGCCTTTTCCCCTGCCCCGTGCATGACGATACACGCGATGGCGGGATCATCCCGCCAGGCCTGCAGTTGCGGCGTGATGCGGTCGATCATCGCCTGGGACAAGGCGTTGAGCGACTTTTCCGCATTCAGGCGAACGAAGGCAACCCGCTGGCCGTTGGCGCTGGGCCGTTCTTCGAAGAGGACGACGTCTTCCATGCTTGCTCCGGTATTCGGCGGGTCGGGTTAGCGGTTCTTCCAGGTCGGGGCGCGCTTTTCAAGGAAGGCATTTACGCCTTCGCGCTGGTCTTCGCTATCGAAGAGCTGGACGAAGCGCTCGCGCTCTTCCGGCAGCACGGTGAATGGCCCACGGAGGCGGGCGGCCTGGATCAGCGCCTTGCAGTGGGTGACCGACACGGGGCTTTGTTGCGCAACCCTGTCGGCCATTTCCAGCGCCTTGGCGAGTGCCTGGCCCTTGGGCGCCAGCTCCTCCACCAGGCCGATGCGGTGTGCCGTGGCGGCATCCACCCGTTCGCCCAGCAGGATCATGCGCTTGGCCCAGCCCTCGCCCACCAGCCAAGGCAGGTTCTGGGTGCCACCGGCGCAGGGCAGCAGGCCGACCTTCGCCTCCGGCAGCGCCATCACGGCTTGTTCTTCGGCCACGCGCAGGTCGCAGGCCAACGCGGCTTCCAGCCCTCCCCCCATCGCATAGCCGTTGATGGCGGCAATCGAGACGCCGCGGAAGGTGGCCAGGGTTTCGAACGCTTCGCCGAAGGTGCGAGAGGCGGTAGCTGCGTGACCCTTGTCGCCATTGGCGAACTGGTTGAGATCCGCGCCGGCGCTGAAGAATTTTTCGCCCTGCCCGGTCAGTACAAGGGCAAAGATCTCGCGATCGGCGTTCAGTTCACCCACCAGCCGGGCAAGCAGGCGTAGGGACTCCACCGTCCAGGTGTTGGCGGGCGGATTGGCGATGGTCAGGATCGCAGTATGGCCACGCTTTTCGAGATGCAGCAGGTCGGTCATGTCGGACTTCCCGTAGTCGATGAATGGAAGGGGTCTGCCGTCGGTCACTTCAGCCTGGCGAGGACGTCTTCGTCCTGCATCGCCCGGGCGACGATGACACGCATGATTTCGTTGGTACCTTCGAGAATCTGGTGGACGCGGGTGTCGCGCACCATCCGCTCCAGCGGATATTCGCGTATGTACCCGTAGCCGCCGAAGAGTTGCAGCGCCTCGTTGCAGACCTTGAAGCCGATGTCGGTGGCAAAGCGCTTGGCCATCGCGCAATAGGCGGTGGTGTCCGCATCGCCCGCATCCAACTTGCTGGCAGCCAGCCGGACCATCTGCCGGGCGGCGATCAGCTCGGTCAGCATGTCGGCCAGTTTGAACTGGGTGACCTGGAAATCCATCAGCGGCTGGCCGAACTGGCGACGCTCCCGCACATAGCGGTGTGCCGCGTCCAGGGCCGCCTGGGCGGTGCCAATCGAGCAAGTGGCGATGTTGATGCGGCCACCGTCGAGGCCTTTCATGGCGATGCGAAAGCCCTCGCCCTCCTCGCCCAGCCGGTTGGCAACCGGAACACGCACGTTCTCGAAGGTGACGGCGCGGGTGGGCTGGCTGTTCCAGCCCATCTTGGTTTCCTTGCGGCCATAGCTGATGCCAGCGCTGTCGGCCGGAATAGCTAGCGCGGAGATACCCTTCGGCCCGGGGCCGCCAGTGCGGACCATCACCACCAGCAGGTCGGTGTCTCCTGCGCCGGAGATGAACATCTTGCTGCCGTTGACCAGGTAGTGATCGCCGTCGAGGGCCGCCGTTGTCTTGAGCGATGCCGCGTCCGAACCGCTGCCGGGCTCGGTGAGGCAGTAGGAACCCAGCGCC
>CBIHQA010000495.1:0-3392 GCA_966211475.1 uncultured Neisseriales bacterium | reverse complement strand
GTGGCGGAATCCCCCCTGCAACCGGGGGTCGGTTTAATCCGCCGCATCATCGACACCCAGTACACGCTGGCTCGCCGGATGTTGGAAGAGAACCGGGACAAGGTAGAGGCAATGACGGCCGCCCTGCTCGAATGGGAAACCATCGACGCCGACCAGATCGCCGATATCATGAACGGCACGCCGCCGCGTCCGCCGAAGCCGAGTGGCGGCAGCCGCCCCACCAGCAACGACATTCCGCCGGCCGCGCCCAGCCCCGAAGCGACCAGCAAGCCTGCCGAAGGGCTCTGAGCGCACGCTGTTACGCTTTTGTTAAACTTTCAAACGCACCACATCCCGTGGTGCGTTTGTCGTTTCCAGGTTCCTGCGACGTGACAACTTCCACCACTTTGCAATGCGGGCGTTTCAGGCTTGATCTCCGCGCACCGCTGATCATGGGCATCGTGAATGTGACGCCGGATTCGTTTTCCGACGGAGGCCGTTTCCTTGCAACCGATCAGGCCGTTGCGCATGCCCGGCAGCTGGTGGAGGAGGGGGCCGATCTGCTGGACATTGGTGGCGAAAGCACGCGCCCAGGCGCCCAGGCAGTGTCGGAAGAAGAGGAAATCCAGCGCGTTGTCCCGGTGATCGAGGCTTTGCTGGCCCTGAACGTACCGCTATCTGTCGATACGATGAAACCCGGCGTGATGTGTGCGGCACTGACTGCTGGCGCCGATCTGGTTAACGACGTGAATGCGCTGCAGGCGGAGGGGGCAATGGACGCAGTGGCCAACTCCCAGGCTGCGGTCTGCCTCATGCACATGCAAGGTCAACCGGCCACCATGCAGCAGGCACCGCGCTACGACGATGCCGTGGCGGAGGTTGAGGATTACCTGCTGGAACGGGCGTCCGCAGCCCAAGCTGCGGGTATCGCAGCGGAACGCATCGTGCTGGACCCTGGCTTCGGCTTCGGAAAGACCCTGGATCACAATCTCGCGTTGTTTCGCGAGCTGCCTCGTCTCGTTTCGAAGGGATATCCCATCCTGGCTGGGCTGTCCCGCAAATCCATGCTGGGCACCATCACTGGCCGCCCGGTAGAGCAACGCTTGCATGCCAGTATCGCTGCCGCTTTGATGGCAGCGGAGCGCGGCGCCCGCATCCTGCGGGTTCACGATGTCGCTGCGACTTGCGACGCGATCAAGATTTGGAAGGCGATTTGCGTATGAGTAGAAAGTATTTCGGTACCGACGGTGTTCGCGGCCGGGTCGGTGAATTCCCTATTACCCCTGATTTCGCCCTGCGGCTCGGTTACGCGGCCGGCAAGGTGCTGGCCCAGCAGCCAACCCACCATGCGGAGGGCGAACGCTCTGCCGTCGTGATCGGCAAGGACACTCGGATCTCCGGTTACATGCTGGAGGCTGCGCTGGAGGCCGGCTTTACCGCCGCCGGCGTGGACGTCTACCTGGTTGGCCCACTGCCGACACCAGGCATTGCCTACCTGACCCGTGCGTTGCGCTTGAACGCCGGCGTGGTGATCAGCGCATCACATAATCCCTACGAAGATAACGGGATCAAGTTCTTCGGCGCAGGCGGCAAGAAGTTGCCCGACGACATCGAGCTGGCGATCGAAGCTCAACTGGAAGCACCCATTGAGGTGGCGGCCTCCTTTGCGCTCGGCAAGGCCCGCCGGATCGATGATGCCCGGGGCCGCTACATCGAATTCTGCAAGAGCACCTTCCCCAATGACTTGAATCTTCGGAATTTCAAGTTGGTGGTGGACTGTGCGCACGGCGCCACCTACGACGTGGCGCCCCATGTGTTTCACGAACTGGGCGCCGACGTCATCACCATCGGCGACAGGCCGAATGGCACCAACATCAATGCCGGAGTAGGGGCGACCGATACCCGGGCGCTCCAGCAGGCGGTCGTGGAGCATGGTGCCGACATGGGCATTGCCCTGGATGGCGACGGCGATCGGCTGATGATGGTGGACTGCAATGGCACCGTGTATGACGGTGACCGACTGCTCTATCTGATGGCCCTTGCTCGGCATGGACAAGGGACCTTGCGTGGTGGCGTCGTGGGGACGCTGATGACCAATATGGCGGTGGAGGTCGGTTTGGCAGAGGCGGGCATTTCGTTTGCCCGCGCCAAGGTCGGCGACCGCTACGTGCTCGAACTATTGGAAGAGCACGGCTGGGTGGTCGGCGGCGAAAGCTCGGGCCACCTGCTCAGCCTGGACCGTCATACCACCGGCGACGGCATCGTATCGGCGCTGCAAGTACTGCAGGCGCTGCTCGCCACCGATCAGTCCCTCGAGACTTCTCCGGCGGCGCTGACCTTGTATCCGCAGACGATGATCAATGTACGGATCACCAAGGGATTCGACTACAAGCAGAACGGGCAAGTCATGGCAATCCTTGCAGAGGCCGAGCGCGCGCTGCAGGGCGTTGGTCGCATCGTGTTGCGTCCGTCGGGCACTGAGCCGGTTGTGCGTGTCATGGTCGAGGCCCGGGAGGAGGCGCTGGCCCGTCATTGGGCCGAAACCTTGGCTGACGCGGTGCGCGCCGCCGCGTAGTGACGGTGGAAATTTGTTCCGAAGCCGGCGTAGATCGCCGGCTTTTTTACGTCTTCGTGACGGCGGGATGACATCAAAAGGATGTATTTCACATTACGGTAATAATCAGAATCTAACATGCGTCAGTTCGCCGCCTGGCATGGCGGCAAGAACCCGCCGTTGCAACAAGAGCGTTAGGACCCATGAGCAAGATCAAGCTGACGATCACCGCGCTGCTGACTTCCGGTCTTTTGATCCTGAAGATCGATGTGGCCAAGGCGGAGTCGCTGATCAAGATCGACGGCTCGTCGACCGTCTACCCCATTACCGAAGCTATTGCCGAGGACTTCCAGGCCAGCAGGAAGGGGGCTGTGAAGGTGGCGGTCGGTATTTCCGGCTCTGGTGGTGGCTTCAAAAAATTCTGTCGCGGCGAAACCGACATATCGAATGCCTCTCGCCCGATCACCAAGATTGAAATGGATGCCTGCAGGCAAGCTGGCATTAGCTACATCGAGCTGCCGATTGCCTACGATGTCTTGACCGTGGTTGTGAATTCGTCCAACCCAATCAAGTCGCTGACTGTGGAACAGCTCAAGAAAATTTGGGCTCCGGAAGCCCAAGGCAGGATCAGGACCTGGAAGGACTTCGATGCCTCGTTCCCGGAGATCGAGCTGAAGCTGTATGGACCTGGCTCCGAATCCGGCACCTTTGATTACTTTACCGAGGCCATCATCGGCAAACCGAAGTCCAGCCGTGGCGACTACGTGGCGTCCGAAGACGACAATGTGTTGGTGCAAGGTGTATCGCGCGACAAGGGCGGCCTCGGATACTTTGGTTACGCCTACTATGCCGAAAACAG
>CBIHQA010000494.1:0-3397 GCA_966211475.1 uncultured Neisseriales bacterium | reverse complement strand
AGCATCAAGTTGCAATTCGATACCGAAGACAGCGACCTGACCTCGGTCGACTATGCGGAAGCGGTGAGCACCTTCTCCCAGTCTCAACAGTTGCTGGAAGTTGCGCGCAAGACCTATCAGCAAGTGCAGGGGCTGTCGCTCTTCAATTACCTGTAAGCCCCACCGGGCGTGAAACGGCATGGTTTGTCAATGCCGTTTCACGCTTTTGGTTTCCTTTCCCGTCAAGTTCTGCTAGACTCCCAAGTCTTTCCGTAACCCCAGTTTTGCGAATCGAGGTCGATTTTTCATGCCGAACGTCCGCGTCAAAGAAAACGAGCCGTTTGAAGTTGCCCTGCGTCGTTTCAAGCGCACCGTTGAAAAGACCGGTCTGCTGACCGAATTGCGCGCCCGCGAGTACTACGAGAAGCCGACGGCTGAGCGCAAGCGCAAGCTCGCCGCTGCCGTGAAGCGTCACTACAAGCGTCTGCGCAGCCAAATGCTGCCGCCGAAGCTGTACTAAGCTCGCCGCTGTCTACGCTGTTCGGCCATGTCGCTGAAAGCGAAAATCCTCGATGACGTCAAGCAGGCGATGCGCGATAAAGACGCGCCTCGCCTGTCGGCATTGCGCCTGCTGTCCGCTGCGATCAAGCAGCAGGAAGTTGACGAGCGCAAAGAGCTGACCGACGTAGAGGTGGTTGCCGTCGTGCAAAAGGCGCTCAAGCAGCGTCGCGACAGCATCACCCAGTACGAAGCCGCGGGCCGGGATGATCTGGCCGAAACCGAACGCTTCGAGGTCAGCGTATTGCAGGCTTATCTGCCTGCCCAATTGTCCGACGACGAGATCCGGCAGGAAGTGGCCACCGTCGTGGCGGAGGTCGGCGCTGCCGGTCCGCAGGACATGGGTAAGGTGATGCCGAAGCTGAAAGACAAGCTTGCGGGGCGCGCCGATATGGGCCGTGTTTCCGCCGTGTTGAAGGAAGTCCTCGCCGCTCGTTGAGCGCGTGAGGATCGCCGCGATAGCCTCACCGGCTTGGCGTGCGACAGGTTGCAGCCCGTGTCCGAATGGCGCGTGGCAGGTGTCCTGACCGTACAGGCCAAACCTGGGAACCGTGTTTCGTACCGTCGTCCGCAGCATTGCTGCCAGCCCGCCCACACCGTGAGCGGGCTGTTGTCGTTTGGAGGTGGCGCCGATTGATCCCGCAGTCCTTCATCGACGACCTGCTGTCGCGGGCCGACGTGGTAGCGGTGATCGACCGTTACGTGCCGCTGAAGAAGGCGGGGATCAACTACGCGGCCTGCTGCCCCTTCCACCAGGAAAAATCGCCGTCGTTCACGGTGAGCCCCAGTAAGCAGTTCTACCACTGCTTCGGTTGCGGGGCTCACGGGGATGCGTTGCGCTTCCTGATGGAATACCTGGGGCTCGGTTTCGTGGACGCCGTCAAGCAGTTGGCCAGCGACTTCGGCATGACTGTGCCGGACGAGCGGGACGACAAGGCGGCTGCGGCTCCGGTCATCAACCCCTTGCTCAATGTGCTGAGCGAGGCGACCCGTTACTACCGCGACAGGTTGAAAGGTAGCCAGGCTGCCATCACCTACCTGAAAGGGCGCGGGCTGACGGGTGAGATCGCTGCGCGCTTCGGCCTCGGCTACGCGCCCGACGACTGGCAAGGGCTGGCGTCGGTATTTACCGACTATGCGTCCCGCGAAGATCTGGCAACGGTCGGGCTGGTGATCGACAACGAGGAAAAGGGTCGCCGCTACGACCGTTTCCGGGATCGGGTGATGTTCCCGATCGCAGATGGCAAGGGCCGGGTGATCGGCTTTGGTGGGCGCGTGCTCGGCAAGGGCGAGCCCAAGTACCTGAATTCGCCGGAAACACCGCTGTTCGAGAAGGGCAGGGAACTGTACGGGCTCTATCACGCCCGGCAGGCCATCAAGGAAGCTGGCCGGGTGATGGTGGTCGAAGGTTACATGGATGTGGTGGCGCTGGCCCAGTTCGGTGTTGGCTATGCCGTGGCGACCCTGGGTACATCGACGACGGCAGATCATCTACACAAATTGATGAAGCAGAGCGACCAGATCGTGTTCTGCTTCGACGGTGACAACGCGGGCCGCAAGGCGGCCTGGCGGGCGCTGAATCAGGCTTTGCCGGTGGTCAACGACACGGTGCGGCTCGATTTCCTGTTCCTGCCGGAGGGCGAGGATCCGGATACGCTGGTGCGGCAGATCGGTCGTGATGGCTTCGAGCAGCTGATGCAGCGCGAAGCCCTGCCGATGTCCCGCTTCCTGGAGCGGGAACTGATCCAGCGCCATGGTCTCGATAGTGCGGAAGGTAAAGCGCGGTTCTGGGCGGAAGCCAAGCCGTTGCTCGACCAAGTGACGGCGCCGGCGCTGAAGGATGCATTGCGGACGCAATTGCGCGAGACGGCTGGCCTGTTTCAGCCGCGTCCCAAGTTCCAGTCCCGCGAAAAAGGGAAATGGGACGGCAAGGGCCGCAAGCCCGAGGCGCCTTACCAGGGGCCGCGCAGTGTGCCGATCGGGCTGGATGAGAAGGTGCAGTTGATGCTGCTCCGCTGGCCGCCGCTGCTGGGATTGCTGCCCCAGGACCGGGCGGATGTACTGAGCGAGCTGGGGGATGCGGCGCGAGCGCTGATTGAATTCCTCGGACGCTTGCCTAGTCTTAAAGAGGCGAGCGCGGGTGAAGCGCTGATCCCGCAGTTGCCCGAGCGCTGGCGGGGTCACTGGACACAATTGCTCAAGCGGGCGGAGCCGTCGGCCTACTCCGACAGCGACAACGAAGTATTGAAGGAAGATTTCAAATCCGCATGGGCGGAAGTGGTCCGGACGGCGACGGTGGGGCGTCGCACCGCACGGATCGATGAGCTGCAGGCACGCTGGAACAGCTTGTCGGAGGACGAGCGTCGAGAGCTGCAAACCCTGCTCAGAGAGAACATGGCCGGTTCCATGCGGACTGGCCAAAGATAGAAAAACGGCCTAAAATCAACAGTTTTTGGCCGACCTCCTGCCTTTTGGAAGAGCGCTGATGACCGAACAAAATCGCCAGGACAAACCGGAACCAAGCAAGAAGGACCAGGAGCAGTCGCGCCAGCGTCTGAAGTCTCTGATCGTGCTCGGCAAGGAGCGCGGTTACCTGACCTACGCTGAAATCAACGACCACCTGCCGGAAGATATGCTCGATACCGAGCAGATCGAGCAGGTGATCGGCATGATCAACGACATGGGTATCCAGGTGCTGGATGAAGCGCCGGATGCCGAGCAGTTGCTGATGTCCGATGCGACGCCGTCGGTGGCCGACGACGACGCCGTGGAAGAAGCCGAGGCCGTGCTGAGCCAGGCCGATGCCGAATTCGGCCGCACCACCGACCCGGTGCGCATGTACATGCGCGAAATGGGCACG
>CBIHQA010000493.1:0-3411 GCA_966211475.1 uncultured Neisseriales bacterium | reverse complement strand
CAACCAAGTTTCGATGAAAAACCGGCCCACTGGCCGGTTTTTTGTTTTGTGGCGTCCGATCCAGTACCGGCCCGCTACCTCTGCTGTTCCTGCAGATATCTCGCCATGGCGCCAAAGCGCCGGCGGGTTTCCCATTCGAAAACCCGCGCCGCCAGCGGGTCCATCAGCCGGCCGATCCATCTTGGCCGCAACTTCAGATTGAACACATAGACCAGGGTCGAGGTTCCGTCGCCCCTGTCTTCGTGCCGCATCGACGCGGCCCACAGCGCAAACGGACCGCTCGGCGCCACCAGCGCGGCTGCCGCGACATGCGGCGGATCGTAGGTGACGAAGCGTGTGCGCATGCCGAGCAAGCGCTTCCAGCCGCGCCCCACATTGCGGGTGATTGCGCCGACATAAGGGTGGTTGCCACCGCCCTCCACCTGCGCGACCGACAGCAAGGTATCCCAGCGCAGCCGCAGCTGGTGGTTGTGAAAAGCCTCGAACGCAGCGGCCGCCTGGGCCGGCATGATCAGGGTAAGGCGGCGTTGCGCCACAATCGGCTCCTATCCGGGAATCGTCTCGCCGGCCTTCATCATAAGCCGACCCATGCACGGCATCCCACCTCACCGACCTCTTTGTTCCCGTTCATGAAACTGTAATGCCCTTTCTCCGCTCGAATGGGGTGCGAAGGGACAGGCCACCTCTGGCCAGCCGGGCCGCCATTTGGCACACCGGTCGCCAATGAGGGACCAAAGCGGCAATCGGTCTCATCACCTGTCATGCCGGAACTGACTGGAGGTTCTGGCACTCAGTTCGCAAGTCCGGACGCTACGAGGAGGCCATGCCCGATCACCAGTCTGTTGCTGTCAGACCCTTGCTCATCTCCGACGTGCACGTGGGCATACAGGGCGGCCGTCGGTGACGACGCTGGATTGGGTATCGACCGCCATCGTCCGGCATGGCTATGAGGCGCTGTTCCTGGCCGCCATCGCGGAGGGGCCGGTGGTGACGGTGATCGGTGCCTTCCTGGCAGCGCAGGGCCTGCTGAAGCTCGCCTGGGTGTACCTGGTGGCCGTGGGAGCAGACCTGGTCGGCGACCTGTTGTTCTATGCACTGGGACGTTCCGGACGACTGTCCGGGCAGCGATGGCAGCATCGGCTCAGCGCCAGACAGCAGAGACAGTTGCGGTGGTTGCAGGACGGCTTTCATGCACATGCCGGCAAGACCTTGCTGTTCGGGAAGCTGACCCATGCGGTGGGTTTCCTGGTGTTGATTGCGGCCGGATCGGTGCGGATCCCGGTCCGGCTGTTCCTGGGTTACAACCTGCTGGGCACGCTGCCCAAGACAGGGCTGTTCGTGTTGATCGGGTATTTCGTGGGCGCCGCCTACAACCGCGTCGACACCTATCTGTGGGTGCTTTCCTGTCTGGGCTTTGTGCTGATCTGCGTGGGATTCGGCATCTACCTGCGACGGCGACTGGCCCGCCGGAGCGATGAATGCGTGTAGCGGTCTTTACCGATAGTTTCTACCCCGAGCTGGGGGGAATCCAGGATTCGGTGCTGGTCACCGCGCGGGCGCTGGGGGCGCGGGGCCACGATGTGGTGGTGTATGCCCCGGCCGCGTCGAAGAAGGACTATCAGCTGGCCGGCGTGCCGGTCGGCGAACCCTCGCTGGGGCAGAACGTGCGAGTGCGGCGCTTGTTCTCGCTGCCGGTGCCCAGCTCCACCGGCCAATCGCGGTTGCTGCTGCCGACCGGCCGGCGCTGGCGCGACTTGATCGAGTTCCGACCACAGATCATCCATACCCATACCTTTCTCGGCGCCGGTTGGGAGGCGCTGCGGGTGGCGCGCCGGTTGGGCGTACCGCTGATCGGCACCAACCATTGGGCAGTGGGGGAATTCAGCGCCTACACGCCGTTTTCCGCGCCGCTGTTCTCGCGAACCAGCGTGAAAGCAGTCACTTGGTACTACAACCGCTGCGCGATGGTGACCGGGCCGTCGCGCTCGGTGGTGGACGAGATGCGGGTATTCGGGCTGAAGCGCCCCTACAGCGTGGTCTCCAACCCCATCGACACCGCGCTGTTCCGGCCGCCGCTGCCGGACGAACGCCCGGCGCTGAAACAGCAGTTCGGTTTTACCGACGCCACCATCCTGTACGCCGGCCGGCTGGCCATCGAGAAGAACATCGACGTGCTGATCCGCGCGGTCGCGCTGATGGTGGACGACGTACCGGACGTGATGCTGGCGCTGGCCGGCCACGGCAGCTACCGCGACCGGCTGGAGAAGCTGGCCCGCGAGATCGGCGTGGCCGACCGGGTGCGCTTCCTCGGCACGCTGGACAAGACAACGTTGGCCGAAGCGTTCCGGGCGGCGGATGTATTCGCCATCGCCAGCACGTCAGAAACGCAAAGCATGGTGCTACTGCAGGCGATGAGCGCCGGCCTGCCCGCCGTCGGCGCGCGCTGGCGGGCGCTGCCCGAATACATCCCCGACGGCACCGGCCTGCTGGCCGAGCCCTGGAAGCCGCCTTCATTTGCCGTGCAACTCACCACCTTGCTGAAGCAGCCAGCGCTACGGGCGCAGATGGGCGAGAAGGCGGCACAGCTGGCGCAGCGCTTCTCGATCTCCGACGTGGTGGATACCTGGGAGCGCCTCTACATGATGACGCGGCTAAGTTACCTGCCGCGTGGCAAATGAAGCGCCGCCGACCGTTTCGACGAAAGGAGCACGGCCATGAAGCTCAGCCTGATCGTCCCTGCCTACAACGAGGAAGCCTATCTGCCGGATTGCCTGCGGGCCGCGACGGAGGAATTGCAGAGCCACGCGGCGCGGGGGCCGTTCGAGATCATCGTGGTCGACAACGCCAGCACCGACCGCACGGCGGACGTTGCAGCCGGCTTCCCCGGCGTGCGGGTGGTACACGAGCCGCGCAAGGGGCTGACCTCAGCCCGGCAGTGCGGACTGAAGGCAGCGCGCGGGAACATCGTCGCCTACGTCGACGCGGACACCCGCATGCCCCCCGGCTGGCTGGGCCGCGTTCTGGACGCCTACGACGACGAGGAAGTGGTGTGCGTGAGCGGCCCTTATGTGTACTACGACCTACCCGCCTTCCAGCGTGCGCTGGTGAAGCTCTACTGGGTGCTGCTCGCCAAGCCAACTTACTGGTTGACCCGCTACATGGCAGTGGGCGGCAACTTCGCCGCCAGCAAAGCCGCGCTGCTACAGATCGGCGGCTTCGATACCAGCATCGCCTTCTATGGCGAAGACACCAATATCGCAAGGCGGCTCTCCAAGACAGGCGACGTGGTGTTCGACCTGGACCTGGTGATGCAAACCTCGGCACGGCGGCTGCACGCAGAAGGCATCGTGATGACGGCGCTGCGCTATGTGCTCAATTTCAGGTCGGAAGTGGTGTTGAAGCGACCAGCGA
>CBIHQA010000492.1:0-3414 GCA_966211475.1 uncultured Neisseriales bacterium | reverse complement strand
CGCCGCCACGGCGGGGGTCGCGCCGCGCATCATGGGCTTCGGCCCGGCGCCGGCGATGCGCAAGGTGCTGGCCATGGCTGGTCTGACGCTCGCGCAGATGGACGTGATCGAGTTGAACGAAGCCTTTGCCGCGCAGGCTCTGGCGGTGACGCGCGACCACGGCTTGGCAGACGACGACCCGCGCGTGAATCCGAACGGTGGCGCCATCGCCCTGGGCCATCCGCTGGGTGCCAGCGGTGCCCGACTGGTCACGACCGCGCTGCACCAGCTGGAACGCAGCGACGGCCGTTACGCGCTGTGCACCATGTGCATCGGCGTGGGGCAGGGCATCGCCATGATCATTGAAAGGGTGTGAAGATGGCCGCACCGCCATACGTGCCTCGGCCATTTCCCCCTGTGGCCTGCCAGCGGATTGCGCTACGCTCCCTTCAGATACCCAAGGGAGCCAGGCCGTGACGGAATCCTCTTCCTCGATGCCGGGTTTGCGATCCACCCTGTTCGGTACGGAGGGCATGCAAGCGGTGTTTTCGGATCGCCATGCCTTGCAAGGCATGCTGGACTTCGAAGCCGCTCTTGCCAGGGCGGAAGCCGCCGTGGGCGTGATTCCCGCTGGCGCGGTCGTGGCGATCGAAGCGGCCTGCGATGCCGCGCACTACGACATGATCCAACTGGCCGCAGCGACGGCGCAGGCCGGCAATCCGGCCATCCCACTGGTCAAGGCGCTGACGGCACGCGTCCAAGCGGTCGATGCCGAGGCGGCACGCTACGTGCACTGGGGTGCCACCAGCCAGGATGCGATGGACACCGGCCTGGTGCTGCAACTGCGTGCCGCACTGCTGCTGATCGAGGCGGATTTGTCCGCTTTGCTCTCGTGCACCGCCTTGCTGGCCCAGCGCTATCGCCATACCCCGATGATTGGCCGCACTTGGTTGCAGCAGGCGCTGCCGATGACCTTCGGTCTCAAGCTGGCCGGTTGGCACAGCGCGCTTCGCCGCCACCAAGCCCGGATCGCGGAACTGAAGGCGCGCACCTTGTCCCTGCAGTTCGGCGGCGCTGTCGGCACGTTGGCTGCCCTCGGCGACAAGGGCCTGCAGGTCGCGGTGGCCATGGCCAATGAGTTGCAGCTGTCGCTGCCCGATCTTCCTTGGCATGGGCATCGGGACCGCATCGTGGAAGTCGCTACCGCGATGGGCCTGCTGACCGGCACCCTGGGCAAGATCGCGCGCGACCTGTCGCTGATGATGCAGACGGAGGTTGCGGAAGCTTTCGAGCCCGCGGGGGAAGGGCGGGGCGGTTCTTCCACCATGCCGCACAAACGCAACCCAGTGAGCGCGGCGGTGGTGCTGTCCGCTGCCAACCGCGTACCGGCACTGGTTGGCGGCTTGCTGGTCAGCATGGTGCAAGAACACGAGCGCGGCTTGGGCGGTTGGCACGCCGAGTGGGAGGCACTGCCCGACGTCATGCGGCTGACCGCCGGTGCGCTGGCGCACATGCGGCAGGTGCTCGATGGCCTGGAGATCGATGTCAACCGGATGCGTGGCAACCTCGACGCCACCCACGGCCTCGTGATGGCGGAGGCCGTCACCATGTCGCTGGCACCGCATCTGGGCCGCTTGTCCGCGCATCACCTGATTGAGCAGGCCTGTCGGACCGCGTTGGCGGAAGGCCGACACCTGCGCGATGTGCTGGCTGAACATCCCGACGTGAAATCCCGGCTATCGCCAGCGCAACTGGCTGAGCTGTTCGATCCCATCCACTATATCGGCGTTGCCCAGCAACTGATCGATCGTGCCCTGTCGGGGACCGACATCGACGGCTGACGCGCCGAGGAGCATGCCTTGTCCTCCCTCATCCAAAGCAACGGCCTTCGCGTGCACTATCGCTTCGACGGTCCGGAAGGTGCGCCCGTCCTGGTGCTGTCCAATTCGCTAGGCACCACGCTCGACATGTGGGCGCCACAGATTCCCGTGCTGGCTGGCCAGTTCCGCGTCCTCCGCTGCGACACGCGTGGCCACGGCGAAACCGAAGTTCCCCCAGGCCCGTATCGTATCGATCAACTCGGCAACGACGTGGTCGGCTTGCTCGATGCGCTGTCTGTCGACCGCGCGCATTTCTGCGGCATCTCGATGGGCGGATTGATCGGACAATGGTTAGGCATACACGCCCCGCACCGGCTCCACCGCCTGATCGTCAGCAATACGGCCGCGCGCATCGGGACAACGGAAGGCTGGCAAGCCCGTGCCGCTTTGGTCCGCGAAAAGGGAATGGCCGAAGTTGCTGCCGGCGCGCCCGGTCGCTGGTTCACCGAGGATTTCCTCCGGCGCGCCCCGGAGCAGGCCGACGCGCCGCTGGCGCAACTGCGTCGATCGCCACCTTCTGGCTACGCCGCCTGCTGCGACGCGCTGGCGTCTGCCGACCTGCGCGACGACATCGCCCGCATCCCGGTGCCGACGTTGGCGCTTGCCGGCGCTGCCGACCCAGTTACGACACCCGCCGACGCCCGCTTCATCGCGGAGCGAGTGCCAGGAGGGCAGTGGGCCGAGCTACCGGCATCGCATCTGTCGAACGTCGAAGCCGCCGATGAGTTCAACCGCGCTGTGCTGGCTTTCCTACATACCTGAAACCCGAAGGAAACATCATGGACGAACGAGACCGCTACCAAGCGGGCATGAAGGTACGCCGGGCGGTGCTGGGCGACGCGCACGTCGACCGCACACTGACGCGCCGCAACGCCTTCAACGAAGACTTTCAGGACTTCATCACCCGCTACGCCTGGGGCGAAGTGTGGAGCCGTCCCGGCCTGCCGCGCCATACCCGCAGCCTGGTTACCATTGCGATGCTGATCGCCCTTAACCGCGAGGACGAGCTGAAGATGCACCTGCGCGCCGCATTCAACAACGGTGTGACCCGGGAGGAACTGAAAGAGTTGCTGCTGCAGACGGGGCTCTATTGCGGCCTTCCAGCGGCCAATGCAGCCATGCATTTGGCGGAGACGGTGTTTGCCGAGGTCGATGCAGGCGAAACGCTGTAGTGCTGGGCCGTTGAATACGGAGTCGTTCAACCAGCTGTGCTGGCGTGTGGCTTCTGTATGGCAGCAAAAAAGCATGCCTGCAAAAAAGAAGCCCGCTGACGCGGGCTTTCGGAGTGGGGAAGTTACGTTGGTGACATCCCAACGTGATAGGGATAGACCATGCGTAGAAGAACCGCCAGTATCTTCCGCATAAACTTACTTACACAATTTGACATAATAAAAATTATGCGAAGTCAGGTATGCAGTGTGCGTCTGCGTGTCTGGTCGATGATCTCACTCAAGGCATCCTCGGACTTCATTTGCGAGTGACACGCCCATGGTCTAAGCCGTCCTCTCCGGGGCGGCTTTTTTGCTTCCGCTTTAGAATTTCTGATGTTGATTCA
>CBIHQA010000491.1:0-3417 GCA_966211475.1 uncultured Neisseriales bacterium | reverse complement strand
GGCGCGGGCGTCAACCTGGGTGCCTGGCCATTCCAGGCCGGCTCCTGACCTTCGGCCAGTCCGGACCAGCAGGTACGAGCGGCGGGATTGCACCACAGCAGTCGCCGCTCGCTATCGAGCAGCGCCAGCGGCATCGGCATGGCATGCACCAGCGCGCGGCACAGCCGGGTTTCCGCCAGCTCGGCTTGCAGGCGGGCAACTTCCGCCTCATGCCGGGTCTGCAACTGGTCGTTGAAGGCGGCCAGCTCTTCCGCCGCCATCTGCAGCGAGTCGGTCAGCCGCCGATTGACGTAGGTTTCCTCGTAGATGCGGAAGGCCTCGGCGATCTGCAACCGCAGCGGCTCGTCCTCCCAGGGTTTGGTCAGGAACTTGTAGACGGCGCCGCGGTTGATCGCATCGGTGATGGAGGCAAGCTCGGTATAACCCGACAGGATCAGGCGGATGGTATCCGGCCAGCGCTCTTTCACCACGCCGAACAGTTCCGAGCCGGTCATCTCCGGCATGCGCTGGTCGGACAGGATCACCGCAACCGGTTCCTGCTCCAGGATAGTGAGCGCCTCCTTGGCACCCTCGGCAGTCAAGATGCGATAGCCGTCCCGCCGCAAGGTCCGGTAAAGGGCCTTGAGGACAAACGGCTCGTCATCGACCAGCAGTAACACCTGTTCCACGCCCCCTCCTCGCGCGCCAATCCAGCTCCAACACGAGTCATCTTGTCTGCGGGCCGTCCGTCGAACGCGACGGCACCACCGCACCCGGCAGGCTCGTCCGCCGCCTGTTCCGGGAAGGGCCATTTCACCGCGCCCGCTTACTCAAATTAGCCGATGACAGCCGACTGAACAAACTGGTCAGTCAGACTGCGCAACCAGCTTCCCGGCAGAACGGACTTGCACCGCCTACACTTCAACCGTGTTCCCGTGCCGCATGTCATGCGTGTACCCGATATGACGCCCATACCGCCTTACCCACCTGTACTGACCGGAGAAGACGCCACCGGTCTCAGCCTGCTGGAGCAGCTCGCGCTGCCTTCCTGGACATCGGGCGCGTCCGGCGGCAGCCGCTTCTCCAATACCGCCCTGGCCGCCTACTGTGGCTGCCCGGCCACGGAGCTGGAAGGCACCGGCTGGTTCGACCGCATTCATCCGCAGGACGTGGCAAGCGTGCGACAAACGGTCGATGCCGCTCAGGCCGCAGGTCGCGGCTGTCGGCTTCACTACCGGCTGCGTGGCGCGGATGGCGCTTGGCATCGGGTACTGGAAATCGTCACGCCACGCTTCGACGCACAGCAGGTACTGGCCGGCTATGTGGGGATGGTGATCGACCTTTCCGATGCCCCGGCAATCAGTCCAGCACCCGACACCCGCGCCGACCTGCTGACCCAGGTAGTCGAGCACAGCGTGCACGGGGTGGTGATCTGCGACGCGCAGCAACCCGACTCCCCCATCACCTACATCAATCCAGCCTTTACGCGCATGACCGGCTACGAGCCGGAGGAAATCCTCGGCCGCAATGGCCGGTTTCTGCAAGGTGCAGAACCCGACCAGGCCGAATTGCAACGCGTACGGGTGGCCTTGCGGGATGGGCAGGCAGTGCACGCCCTGCTGCGCAACTACCGCAAGGATGGACAGGCCTTCTGGAACGAATTCCATCTGACCCCGGTGCGACAGGGCGAGGATGGCAAGATCACCCACTACATCGGCGTGATGCAGGACGTGACGGCGCAGAAAAAGGCCGAAGAGCAGCTGGCCTTCCAGACCAACTACGACCCGCTGACCCGTCTGCCGAACCGCCAACTGCTGATCGACCGATTGAGCCAAGCCATCGCCCGGGCAAAGCGGGACCGCAATATTTGCGGCCTGATGCTGCTGGGACTGGACCGCTTCAAGTATGTGAACGACACGCTGGGACACGAAGCCGGCGACGCCCTGCTGCAGCAGACGACGCAGCGGCTGTGCGACGAGGTGCGCGGGGCCGATACGGTGGCCCACCCAGGTGGCGACATGTTCGCCCTGGTGCTGGCCGACTTTACCGATGAGGAGGACCTGGCGCCGCTCGCCGGCAAGCTGCTGGCCTGCTTCGACGCCCCATTTCAGATCGGCGGGCAGGAATTGTTCATCAGCGCCAGCTTGGGCATCGCCACTTGCCCCCGCGACGGGCAGGATGCCGCCACACTGATGAAGAGTGCCGAAGCCGCGCTGTACCGAGCCAAGGACGAAGGTCGCTCACGCTTCACCTTCTTCCGGACGGAACTGTTGACCCGCGCACAGGAACGGCTGACGTTGGAAGCCCAGCTCCGGCGCGCGGTCCAACGCAAGGAATTCGAGCTGTATTTCCAGCCGCAGGCCGACCTGCGAACCGGCGAACTGCTCGGCGCCGAAGCACTGATCCGCTGGCGCCACCCGGAGCTCGGCCTGGTGCCGCCTTCGCGCTTCATCCCAGTGGCAGAAGACAGCCTGCTGATCGTCGCCATCGGCGAATGGGTGCTGGACGAGGCCTGCCGGCAGGCTGCCCAGTGGCGCGACGCCGGCCTGCCAGCGGTCACCGTGGCGGTCAATCTGTCCGCCCGCCAGTTCCGTGACCCGAGCCTGCTCGACGTGATCAGCGAGGTCTACACCCGCCACCGGCTGACCGCCGGCATGCTGGAGCTGGAACTCACCGAAAGCATGGTGGTGGAGCACCCGGAACGCGCCATCCAGGTGATGCGTCACCTGGCGGAGCTGGGCGTGCAACTGTCGCTGGACGACTTCGGTACCGGCTATTCCTCGCTGAGCTATCTGAAGCGCTTTCCGCTCAACAAGATCAAGATCGACCGCAGCTTCGTGCGCGACCTGGTCAGCGATCCGGACAGCGCAGCGATTGCCCGCGCCATTGTCTCGCTGGCCCACGATATGCGGATGCGGGTGATCGCCGAAGGGGTAGAAACCGAGGCCCAGGCCCTGCAACTGCGCCGCAAGGGCTGCGACGAGCTACAGGGCTTCTGGTACAGCCCGCCGCTGACCGCCGACGCCTTCACCGGCCTGCTGGCGGCGCCCCACGTGCTGCCCTGGCAGACGCCACCGGACGACGCCCCGGAGCGTACCCTGCTGCTGGTGGACGACGAACCCGCCATTCTCACCTCCCTCACCCGCAGCCTGCGGCAGGAGGGCTACACCTTGCTCACCGCCAGCAGCGGCGAAGAGGCCCTGGAATTGCTGGCGCGGCAACCGGTCGGCGTGATCCTGTCAGACCAGCGCATGCCCGGCATGCCGGGTGTTGAACTACTGAGAAGGGCACGACAGATGTACCCGGATGTGGTCCGGATGATCCTGTCCGGCTACGCGGACGTGCTGCAGATCGCGCAGGCGATCAACGACGGCGCCATCTTCAAGTTCGTCTCCAAACCATGGGACGACACAGTGCTGAAGATGCACCTGAAGGAAG
>CBIHQA010000490.1:0-3427 GCA_966211475.1 uncultured Neisseriales bacterium | reverse complement strand
CTTGCCGGACAACACATCAGTCAGCTCGACAATCGAGCCAGCGATACCGCCAGTGGTCGTGCCGTTCATCGTGATCGTGTCATCGGTTCCGCCTGCCGCCTCGTGCGTGCCGGCGCCGGTTGTGGTCGTGGCGGAGGTAATCACGCCCTGCATCGTGTCGGTTGCGTTGGCCACCTGGATGATGTCGTTGTTGGACGTGACGGTGGTCTTGACGACAATGGTGTATTTGTCGCCTGAACCCGTGGCGGCCGGGAGCGTTGCGGTCACGCCAGCCGCCCGGTCCAGAAGAACCACAGTGCCGGCGTGCACGTTGCGGGTAAGCGAGACGGTCGCAGCCGTCACGGTTACGGGGTTGAGGGAAACAGCCATGTCGGTTCTCCTTAGGTCGTGGCCGTCAGGCCAAAGACGTCCGCGATGACGCCGATGCCCTTTTCGTTGACCACCTTGAGGCAACCTTCCGCGATCAGGACGCCCTTCTGAGCGTCACCGGTCTTGGCCACATCGTCCTCCTGGATCGGGCGCAGGGTGCACCACTTGACCATGGAGGGGTCGATGGCGAAGACATTGCGGGAGTTGGCAGCCGTGCTCATCACACGGTTCGGCATGATCTTCACGGGGCCGTAGGGGCTCTCGTAGATATCAGCCGTACCGATGATGGTGTTCGTGCCCTTGCCGGCGGCGTAGCGGAACGAAGCCACGTTGCTGTCGGACATGAAGGTGGCGAACACGCGCTTGTTGTAGGACGAGGTGACAACGGTGGTCACTTCGCCGCCCTGCTCGTAGATGTTCTGGAGAACATCGTCAGTCAGGGCTTTGGTCCAGGCGCGCTGGGTGCCATCGGTGGCAATGGTGGTCACGCCGGACGAGAAGCCACCGTCCGAGCCGCCCGAGCCACGCGAGGTGTTGGTTTCCAGCCAAGTCGGCAGGCCACCAGACCTGCGAGGATCGGTGTTGGTCGAGGCGGTGTTGGCAACGATCGAGAATTCGATGTCCTTGCGCAGCGCCTTGCCCTTCTTCATCAGTTCGTGCGCACGCTTTTCGACGTTGCCAGCGTTGCTGACCGCCTGCTGCGTACCGGAGAAGATGAAGGTCTTGGTGAAGATCTGCGTGTAGTTGCCCACGCGAGTCGGCGGGTCAACGTCATCGAACGAGTACTCGTTGCCTTCGGGCTGGGCGTTGTCGCCCGGCGCCTCAAGGTCTTCGTACTCCCACTCAGGGTGCTTGGACGAAGCCTTTTCCTTGCCCGCCATCGAGTAGATGGGGGTATCGGTGGGCGTGATCATGGACACGAAGTTGTCCAGTTCTTCACGGTTGCCCACCGCATCGGTCGTTACGACCGTATTGGTGATTGCAGCCATTTGGCTATCCTCTGTTCCGAGATGCGAGATAGGCCGCCGCCGCGTCTTCGACGGTGCCGGTTTTCTTGAGACGGGTCAGAGCATCAGTGGAGCGGCGAGCGTGCTGCGCTTGAGGGGAAAGCCGTTTGCCGCCCTTCACTACGGGCGGTCGGTTCTCGACCTTCTTGGCAGCTTTCGGCTGCGCGGCCTTGAGCTTCCGGTAGGCGATAGCGTCCTTGAGGACGAGCGCCATGCGGTGGTCCATGGGCACCTGCGCGACCAGCTCGTCTCGGCTGAACCCGTAATCTCCGCCAAACTTGAAAATGTCGGCTTCAAATGCGGTGAACTTGGCCTTGTCGTTCAGGTCGGGCGCCTTGCCCATCAGTTGGGCCCACTCGGTGTTGATCCGAGACTGCCGGTCGGTGTTGGCCTTCTCCGTAGCCTTCTGCTTGTCGGCGTCCATCTGCTGTCGCAGGTAGGCGACGTGTTGCTGCCAGGCTTCGTAGTTGGCCTTTTCCTGCATGTACCGAAGAGGATCGGTGGTTAGCAGGGCCGTATCGGGGGCCTGCGGCGTCAGAGACTGCAACAGCTGGGTGACATATTCCCGCTGCTGGGCCAGCTCTTTGTGTGATGCTTCGAACGCAGAGGACTGGGTTTCCAGAGCGCGCCGCTGCTCTGCCACTTCCTGGGTCTTGCGTGTGTAATCCGCGGTCCGCAGACTGCCTGACTTGAGTTCGGCAATGGTAACGACAGAGCCATCAGAAAGCCGGACCTTTGCGTTGTCGCCAACGAAACGGCCTTGCTCACTCTCTGGCTCTTCGTCGCCTTCGCCTTCCTCGGCTTGGTCTTCCGGGTCGGGTTCGCCTTCAACATCCTCGCTATCTTCCTCACCGGAAGCCTGCAATTCGTCGTCGGTCTCCGCGCTTTCCTCGAACTCTTCATCTTCGGCTTGGTCATCGCTGACTGCTTCGGAAGTGAGGCTCTGAGCGTAGCGCGCTGCGGCCTGCTCAATAGACAGGCTCTCGCCGCCTTCGGTGGCGTCGTTCTCCATAGGTCTCTCTTGGGATGCGCCAGTCGGCTAAGCCGGGTGCTGGCTAAGGAAACTAGGGATTACGCGATCCCTGGGCGGCTCTTCTGACCACCTGATCGGATCAATCCGTCCAAGTGGTCACGAAGCTCATCGACCACACGAATGGTGGCCTGATATTGTCGAATGGCGTCCGCGTCGGTGGGACTAGCCGTAGCCAAAGCCTCAAGCGCGTTGGCGCGGAGCATGGCGAAGGCGTCTTGCAACACTTCGTTGTCCCGCAGGCTCATGGCCATCTGCGCAGCCTGTTGCGCGTCCATCAGCCGGGATTCCCGCCAACATTCACCTCTGACGTGGCCGCCGAAGCCTTTACGGCGGCATTCGCCATACCCAATTCGCGCTTGAGCGCCAGTTCCGCGATCATCTGCTCGCGCTTTAGCCCGAGTTCGGCATTCAGTTGCTCACGCTTGAGTTCCATTTCCATGGCTATCTGCTCGCGCTTTAGCTGGAACTCTTGCATACTCTTCTGGGCATCGGCCTGGAGCTTCATGCGGTCGGTCTCGACCTGCGCCATGGCCTTCTGCTGTTCGAGCTGTATTTCCGGATTGGGCTGGCTGGCCTTCTGCGCCAAGTTGGCTTTGGCCCGCTCTACCATATCCTCGTCCATGTCCGGCCAGTACGCTTCCGGGTTCTTGAGCCCAGTGCTCTCGGCGAACTTGGTCAAGGTGTTGTGAATGTACGGCAGCATCTCCACCGCATAGTCCGGCAGCGCCACCGACATGCGGTCGGTATAGGCGATCTGCTGCTGCAAGACCGAACCAAGCATCATGGCATCCCGCTCACGCGAGCCGGTGCCCAGGCCTACGTTGATCGTCACGTCCATATCCGCGTTCCAGTAACGCGGGTCGATCTCGCGCTCCTCGCCGGCCACCATAATCTTGCGGGGCTGCTTCTGGTGCCGGATCATCAGCTTGAGCAGCTTGCGGAACACCTTCCGCCATCCCCACTCTGCCATGTTTCGGGCCACCAATTCGATCTGCGAGTAGCCTGCATCCCTCTGGTT
>CBIHQA010000489.1:0-3441 GCA_966211475.1 uncultured Neisseriales bacterium | reverse complement strand
GGGACCGAACTGGCCGTTTCGCGGATGGTGACGACCGGGGCCGCCTGTGGATGCCGTGGGGCGGTCGGCGCCCACTCGGGACGGAACACGCCGATGACGAACCACACGCCGAGACTCGCGGTCACGGCCTGTGCGAAAATCAGCCACAGCTTTTTCATCGAGGGGATGTGGGGAATGCAGGTCAATGAACTAGCGGAGTATACCGCACAATTCCTCAACACTCGCCTGTACCGGGATTACTGCCCCAACGGCCTACAGGTGGCCGGGCGCGATGAGGTCAAGCATGTGGTGGCCGGCGTCTCCGCCAGCCGCCGCCTCATCGAAGCCGCCATCGCGGAAGGGGCGGACGCCATCCTGGTCCACCATGGTTTCTTCTGGAAGAACGAAGATCCCTGTTTGACGGGCTGGAAGCGTGAGCGCATCCGCCTGCTGCTGGCCCACGACATCAATCTGTTCGCCTATCACCTGCCGCTGGATGCCAATCCAGAGGTCGGCAACAATGCCCAACTGGCGTTACAGCTCGGCTTCGGCTTCGAACGGGCGGCGGGTGAGCAGAACCTGCTCTGCATCGGCCGCAGCGAGTCGGCCACCGTAGGCGAGCTCGCTGAGCGTATCGAACACAAGCTCTCGCGCAAGCCGCTGGTGATCGGCGATGCATCAGCCCCGCTGCGGCGCGTGGCCTGGTGCACCGGCGGCGCGCAAGGCTACTTCAACGAGGCCATCCAGCAAGGGGTCGACGCCTTCGTTACCGGCGAGATTTCGGAGCAGATGGTCGACATCGCGCATGAGACCGGTGTGGCCTTCCTTTCCGCCGGCCACTACGCGACTGAGCGATTTGGTGTACAAGCGCTGGCCGAACACTGGGCGGCACGCTTTAATATGAAGTGGCAGTTCGTCGAATTGGCTAACCCCGTTTGACCAAAAGCGGTCGCTTGGTTCATCCTCATGGAGCAAAGAGCGAATCCCGTGGCCCCCAGCGCGGGTGATATAGGCCCGGCCCCCGCCGGCCCCCATAACACACGATAAAAGAGGAGAGGCTTGATGCAAGCGCTATTCCTGCCCGCCATCGCGCTATTCGACCGACTCAGCTACACCAAGAAGTTCGCCCTGTTTGGCGTCGTGCTGCTGATTCCCGTCGTGGTGCTGACCCTGATGCTGGCGTCGGCCATGGACGAAGACATCACCTTTGCCAAACAAGAGCAACGCGGCTTGCAGCTGCTGCTGCCGGTCCGCGGCCTGCTGGAAGCCGCCGATGCCCGCCGAGGTGCTGCCACCGCAGTCGCCATGGGCAACAAGGGCGCTACCGCCGAACTGGCCAAGGTCGATCAGCAGATCCAGGCCGCTCTCAAGCAGATCGCCGCCGTGCAGGATGACGTAGGTGGCTCGCTGGGAACCGCCAGTGACTTCGCCAAGCTCAAGACCGCCTTCAGCAACCTGCCCAAACCTAATGCGTCCGATGCAACGGTTAATCGCAACCAGAATGCGGCGCCGATCAACGCGATCCAGACCTTCATCGCGGCAGTGGGCGAAAAATCCAACCTGATCCTCGACCCCGAGATCAAGTCCTACTACATGATGGACACCGTCGTCACCCGCCTGCCGGCGTTGGTGGAAGGGCTGAGCGAAGTCCGTGACCTGGGGATCGGCGTGCTGACGCGCTCCTACCCGGACGTGTCCGAAAAAGATCCGCTGCAGATCAGCCTGTACACGCTGGAGCCGCGTGCTGACCTGGCGGCGGACAACCTGCGCCGCCTGGCGGAACTGGTGCCCGATACCAAGCCGCTGCTGGCGCCGATGCAAAAGATGCAAGCCGATGTGAAGGGCCTGCGCGAAATGTATGGCAAGGAAGTGGTCGGTACGCTGGCCTACACGCTGCCGGCGGCCGATTTCAGCAAGGCAGTGGACAAGGTAGTGGCTTCCCAGCATGCATTGTCGGAAGCCATCGTGCCGGCGCTGCATTCCGTCCTGAATGACCGCATCAACAAGAGCCGCATGCGCCTGACGCTAGCGGTGGTGATTGCCGCTGTCGTGTTGCTGGTGGCGATCTACCTGTTCGTCGGCGCCTACTTCTCGGTGGTGCGCGCCATCGGCTCGCTGGAACAAGTGTCCGGCCAGCTTGCAGCAGGCAAACTGGGGGTCCGTGTGGATCTGGCTGCCAAGGACGAAACGGCCCGCGTTGCGCAGAGCTTCAACCGCATGGCCGAACAGTTCAGCCAGATCCTACGACAGGCCGCCGGTTCAGCATCCGCCGTGGCGCGCTCGTCCAGCGAACTGGCCCAGAGCTCCGAAAGCGTGGTGGATGGTACCAGTCGCCAGAGCGAAGCGGTGCTGTCCGCCAGTAGCGCCATCGAGCAGATGAGCGTCAGTATCGGCGCGGTGTCCGAGAGCGTGCAGGAGACGGTGGATCTCGCCAGCCGCGCCAGCGGCCTCGCCCAGGAAGGCCAAAAGTCGGTGCAGGACGTGGCCCGCGAAATCCACGGCGTCGCCGAATCGGTACGCCAGGCCGCCGGAACGGTGGAGGAACTCGCCAAGCAGTCCGCGGACATCGGCCAGATCGTGAACGTGATCAAGGAAGTGGCCGAACAGACCAACCTGCTGGCGCTCAACGCCGCCATCGAAGCGGCACGCGCCGGTGAACAGGGCCGCGGCTTCGCGGTGGTGGCCGACGAAGTGCGCAAGCTCGCCGAGCGCACCGCCAGCGCGACCAACGAGATCAACCAGAAGATCCAGGCGGTTCAGCAGCGCGTGAAGAGCACCGTCGACACCATGATGGTCGGCAACAGCCGCGTCGGCGCATGCGAAGAGCTCGCCCAGCAAGCCGCCGAAGCCTTGACCAAGATCAGCGAACAATCACACGCTGCCCAGGAACGCATCCGCCAGATCGCCGTGGCCGCCGAACAGCAGAACTCCGCCAGCCACAGCATCGCCGCCAATATTCAGGACATCGCAGATATGGCGGAACGCAACCGCAGCACCGTGATGCAAACGGTGGAAGAAATCCGCGAGATGGAGCGCAAGGCCAGCGAGTTGAACCAGGCTGTCCAACGCTTCGAATTCTAGGGGGCTGCTACTGCAGGTGAAACATCTGCTGGAGGGTGGGCGCAAAGCAAGCTTTGCTGGTTTAACGGTAGGGAGGGGGAGCGCAGCTCTTCTTTAGAATTCCCACCCCCTCCGCCACCACGGTGCGTCGGCCAGCTCTAAGCGGCAAGCCGCCAAGAACATGGACCAGACCGCTTTCGCGGGGGAACCTCGCTGTTGCTCGTCTGCTCGCTGGACTTGGGTCGTAGATGAAGAAGGGACGCCATTTGGCGTCCCTTCTTCATTTTGGAGGCATCGGCGAAGCGCCACCTGCGAGGATTGCAATCACGCCCCGTAGCCTGGATGCCCATGGGGCGGCCGGGGAAACAACGGCATCTCGGGCCGCCTTACCTTAAAGGCGTC
>CBIHQA010000488.1:0-3459 GCA_966211475.1 uncultured Neisseriales bacterium | reverse complement strand
CGGCCGCCTGACGGAAAAGAACCGCCCGGCCGACGTCATTACCGTGGCCGAAGACATCGACCGCCTCGGTAAGCTGGAAGAAGTCGGCGGCCTGGCCTACCTGGGCCAGTTGGTACAGTCCACGCCCAGCGCCGCCAACATCCGCCGCTACGCCGAGATCGTCCACGAACGCTACGTGCTGCGTGAACTGGCCAAGGTCGGCAACGAGATTGCCGACTCCGCCTACAACCCGGATGGCCGCGAAGCCGAGGAACTGCTGGATACCGCCGAAGCCGCCGTGTTCAAGATTGCCGAGTCCGGCAACAAGAACAAGCAGGGCTTCATGGACACGCCCACCCTGCTGACCGAAGTGGTGGAGCGCATCGACATGCTCTACCACCGCGACTCCGACAGCGACGTGACCGGTATCGCCACCGGCTTTGCCGACCTGGATGCGCGTACTTCCGGTCTGCAGCCAGGCGATCTGATCATCGTGGCCGGAAGACCCTCGATGGGCAAGACGGCCTTCGCGATCAACGTCGCCGAAAACGTGGCCGTCGACAGTCGCAAGCCGGTCGCCGTGTTCTCCATGGAAATGGGCGGCGCCCAGCTGGTGATGCGGATGATCGGTTCGGTCGGCCGTCTGGACCAGCACAAGCTGCGGACCGGCAAGCTGGACGACGACGATTGGCCCAAGCTGACTTCCGCTGTCGGCAAGCTGCATGAAGCCCCCATCTACATCGACGAAACCGGCGGCCTGTCGCCGATCGAAGTACGCGCCCGCTGCCGCCGGCTGATGCGCGACCTGTCCATCCGCGGCATCAACGACGGCCAGCTCGGCTTGGTGGTGATCGACTACCTGCAGCTGATGAAGGGCTCCAGCCGGTCCGCCGGCGAGAACCGCGCGACCGAAATCTCGGAAATCTCCCGCTCGCTCAAGGGCCTGGCGAAGGAACTGCATGTACCGGTGATTGCCCTGTCGCAGCTCTCGCGTGCGGTGGAACAGCGCCCCGACAAACGCCCGATGATGTCCGACCTTCGCGAATCCGGCGCCATCGAACAGGACGCCGATGTGATCCTGTTCATGTTCCGGGAGGAGTACTACTTCCCGGAAAAGACCGAGATCAAGGGCCAGGCCGAAGTCATCATCGGCAAGCAACGTAACGGCCCGGTAGGCCGCGTGCGCATGACCTGGATGGGGCAGTACACCCGCTTCGAAAACTTCGCCGCGCCGGGCGGCGGGTTTGTGGACGACGACTACTGATCCGATTCGGTGGTTCCTGATTCAGGCGCGCGGGGCCGTTGCGCGCCGACGCTGGAGTTGTCCAAACCGCATTGTCACTGAGGTAGCGTGCCGGCGGATCGGTCATTCGACCCTCTGCGGCCCCGCACGTGACGTTATCGGACCAGCCTGTCCAGCGGACTGGTCACACCGTGGCCACCCTTGTTCAGCACGTGGGTGTAGATCATGGTGGTCGAAACGTCCTTGTGACCAAGCAGTTCCTGCACGGTGCGGATGTCGTGCCCGGCGTTCAGCAAATGGGTCGCAAATGAATGTCGCAAGGTGTGCGGGGACACCGGCTTTGCGATGCCGGCTAGCTCTGCCGCGCGTTTCACGCTCCGCTGCAAGGTCTTTTCGCTGGCGTGATGCCGCCCAACTCGCCCACTGCGCGGATCAACCGATAGCGTTCCGGATGGATACACGTATTGCCATATCCATTGCTGCGGAGCATGCGGATACTTGACTGCCAGTGCATGAGGCAGGTAAACCGCGCCCCGCCCGGCGGCTAGATCTGCCTGATGCAGGGTTTTTGCGTGGTCCAGCTGGGTTTTCAGCGGGCCGACCAAGCTATCGGGCAACATGGTGACGCGGTCTCGCGCACCTTTGCCATTGCGTATGACGATCATCCCGCGCCCGAAATCGACATCCTGCACCCGCAGCCGCAAGCATTCCATCAAACGCATCCCGGTGCCATACAGCAGCCGCACCATTAGCGCCGCCCCCTCGTCCAGCCGATCTAGCAGTAGCCGGACCTCCTCCTCTGTCAATACCACGGGCAGCCGGGCAGGGCGCTTGGCCCGTTCCACCCCATCCAGCCACGGCAACTCAACCCCGAGCACGTCCTTGTACAGGAAGAGCAAAGCGGACAAGGCCTGATTTTGCGTAGAGGCAGCCACATCCAGATTGGCGGCAAGATGCGTCAGAAATGCCTCCACCTCCGGCTTGCCCATATCCCTGGGATGGCGTTTTCCGTGAAACAGGATGTAACGCTTCGCCCAGTAAACGTAGGACTGCTCTGTACGAATGCTGTAGTGGCGGAGACGAAGCGCATCCCGAAGCTGGTCCAGCAGGCGTGGGGGCGTAGGGGGCATGGTAGGTGTCGTATAGTCCATCAAAGCGGACATCGGCAGGCTGTATCTCGCATGTTTGCTCGATGTATGATGTTGGTATAATTTATTATACGACAGTCGCGCTAAATTTTGACAAGACTGTCGTCATATTCGATTATGAGGACAGTCGTCTACTTCTTGTTAGGCGCACGTCGAATCACGGAATGGGCAAGGGTTCGGCGGGGAATTGAAGCGTCCGCGGTCTATTCGGTTTTCGAGGTTGTTGCGGCGGTTGGTTGGAATCGGCAATCCGGTCGTCGTGGTCAGGTCAGCGTCGCCGGGGACATCAGTTCTCTTGCTGCGCCAAATCGGCGTGGTGCGGCGGTTGGATAGGCCAGCGGTCTGTGCCGTATTTTGGTGGTCGTTGGCGCCTGCCGTGCTCGGCAGAACCGTCGGCGGTCTTGGCTTGGTGGGTGTGGCTGCTGCGGTGTGTGCTATGTCCGGTGGCGGTCTGTGCGGTCGGGCTTGGCTGGCGGCGGCAAGTAGCGGATACGCCCGGCGGGCTAGTCTTTAACCCCGTGGCGGCAGTGTGGGTTCCAGCGTTGCCGGTCGTCTTGGTGTGTTGGGTTCTGCGTTTATTGGCCTAACACCGCAATCAACCGGGACGCAAAATGCTACGCATTTCGCGCCCATTATTTTTACCGTTAGACGTCTCGCGCATAAAGAGCTCACGGCATGACTGACGACCTTGTAGCTTGTCCATATTGCAAATGCCAAGTTAGCTCTCGGCGTTTGCAAGCGCACGCCACAAAGAAGTGCCCGAAATCTCCCGTGGTTATTCAAGGGAGAATCGAGGAAAGGGTCCAAGAAGCCAATCGAGAAATTCAGAAGAAGAGAACCGTTTCCGTGAGAGCTCGCCTTGAGAGGCTCTTCCGAGATATAAGCAGTAATCTGGCCGTCCCAGACGATGAGGGATTGGCTAGAGAGTTCAAGGAGTTTTACACAATGTATGTGTGGCAACGAGAGCGAATTCCGGCCAGGTCGACTGGCCGACCCGGATAGCCCGAGTTGCCGTGCCTCGCACCGGCCGAAGCCGTGCGAGTACCACTTCGCATCTCAATCAAGGGCTATCACCATGAATCTCAAGCT
>CBIHQA010000487.1:0-3459 GCA_966211475.1 uncultured Neisseriales bacterium | reverse complement strand
CGGCGTGGATCTTGCCGATGCGGCCTGCGCCGAACAGGGCGACTTCAATCATGTTTCTCTCCAGTCCTTCGGTTTTGGTCGGCGGGGGGCATACCCGCCGGTTGAGATCGGGCAGGCTCAGTCGTCGTAGCCGCCTGAGTCCTTTGTTTCCTCAATATTCAGCTCTAACTTGTAGGCCAGTGCGATGAACAACGCCTGACAGATACAGATCGTGCTGGTCAGCGATCGGAAGGCGAAGGCGGTGCCTTCCTTGACGGTGAGCAGGGCGGTGGCGAAGCGAGCCAGCGGGCTCAGTTGGCTGTCGGTGATGATCAGCGCCTTGGCCTTGTGCTGGTGAGCCGCCCGCACGCAGGTCTGCGTCTCTTTGCCGTAGGGAGTGAAGCTGATGGCCACCACCACGTCGTTCTCGCGGATCGAGCGGATCTGCTCGCGGTGCATGCCGCCGAAGCCGGAAATCAGGTGCACCCGCTTGTTGGTGTGCTGCAGGGCGTAGGCGATATAGCTGGCGATGGGGAAGGCGCGGCGCACCCCCACCACATAGATGTTCTCGGCGTGCAGCAGCAGGTCGACCGCGGTTTCCAATTGGCGGGCATCCAGTCCTTCCGACAGCTCGTCCAGGCCCACTTGGCAGGCGGCGATGAATTCCCGGGTGAGTTCCAGCGGTGGCAGGTCATTGTGCTGGGTGGCGATCATCCGACGGATGCGCTGGCGGTAGCTGGGCGCCGGGGCGCTGCGCACCGAGAAATCCTCGCGGAACACCGCCTGCATTTCCGAAAAACCGGTAAAGCCGAAGCGCTGCGCAAACCGCACGATGGCCGACGGCTGCACATCACAGGCCGCGGCGATGTCGGAGATCTTGGACAGCACGATCTCTTGCCGGTGTTCTTCCAGGTACTTGGCGATCACCTTGAGCTGTTTGGACAGCGTTTCATATTCGGCCGCAATGCGTTGCATCAGCCGGTCGGCAGCGGGTGCTTCGGACATCTCGGACATGGGCGGACTCCCCCGTTGGTTGAGCGGATTATAAGACCGCTTTCTAAAAATGGAACAAAAATTCCGAAAAAAAATTCTATTGAAAAATAATTTGCAAACGAATTTCGATTGGCCTATCGTAAGCACCAACCGAACCGACCCTCCAGTCGTGTGCGGCTGCCGGGGTGCTTCGGGTGCACCTCAGAAAAACCATACGGAGGAAGACATGCAAGGCAAGAACCGCAAGTTGCTGTCCCGTGGCGTTGCTGCTGCGCTGATGACGCTGGCCCTGTCCGCAGGTGCTGCCGATGCGAAATTCGTGCTGATCAGCCACGCCCCGGATTCCGATTCGTGGTGGAACGTCATCAAGAACGCCATCAAGGAAGCTGGTACGGACTTCAACGTGGAAGTGGATTATCGCAACCCGCCGAGCGGCGACCTGGCGGACATGGCCCGCCTGATCGAACAGGCGGCCGCCAAGGGCTACGATGGCGTGATCGTGACCATCGCCGATTACGATGTGCTGAAGAGCTCCATCAGCAAGGTCACCGCCAAGAAGATCCCGATCATCACCATCAATTCCGGCACCCAGAAGCAGAGCGAGCAGCTGGGCGCCATCATGCACGTCGGTCAGCCTGAGTACGACGCCGGCAAGGGCGCGGGCGAGAAGGCCAAGGCCGCTGGTATCAAGTCCTTCCTGTGCGTGAACCACTACGCCACCAACCCGGCTTCGTTCGAGCGCTGCCGTGGTTTTGCCGACGCAATCGGCGTGGATTACAAGAAGTCCACGCTGGATTCCGGCGACGATCCGACCACCATCGAGAGCAAGGTGTCGGCCTACCTGCGCCAGAACCCGGATACCCAGGGTGTGCTGACGCTGGGCCCGACCTCTGCCGTGCCGACCATCAAGGCGCTGGACAAGATGGGCAAGTACGGCAAGGAATGGTTTGCCAGCTTTGACCTGTCGCCGGAAATCGGCAAGGGCATCAAGACCGGTGCGATCCAGTTCGGCATCGACCAGCAGCCGTACCTGCAGGGTTACATCCCGGTGGCGGTGCTGGCGCTGATGAAGAAGGAAAAGACCACCGATCTGGCCAAGGTTCAGGCTGATCTGAAGGCTGACAAGAAGTTCCAGTACCGCCTGGCCGAGTACGGCCTGGCGCCGGCCTACGGCGCACGCCACATTAGCTCCGGCCCGGGCTTCGTGACCAAGGACAACATTGCCAAGGTCGAGAAGTACGCTGGCCAGTACCGGTAGGCTGCGTACATTGATGGATGTGTAGCGATCGAAGGGCGCCCAGCAAAGCCGGGCTGATTCGGGCGGTGGTGGGGTGCGGCAGCCTCTCTGAGCTCACCCCACCCCCTCCGCCCCCGCCTCGCGGCGGGGGACTTCGCTGACGCTCATCCGCTGTACCCGACTACCGACCAATGCGAGTGCCGCGCGTATTAGCATGCTGCGCGGTGCTTCACCTGCTCTCGCTCCAGGAGAGTTGTCGACCGGCCGTCATCTGGCCTGCAAACCGCCTGTCGTGGCGTGCCCGGTCGATCTTTTCCACATGAGGTGTCTGCTCATGTCCCGCTGTTCGACGATCCTTGCAGTACTGGCCACGGTGGTGGGCCTCGCCGGTAGTCCGGCCGATGCGACCCGCTTTGTGCTGGTCAGCCATGCGCCGGATACCGATAGCTGGTGGAACGTCATCAAGCAGTCGGTAAAGGATGCGGGCCAGGATTTCGGCGTGACGGTGGACTACTGGAATCCGCACACCGGCGACCTGAAGGACATGGCCAAGCTGTTGCAGCGGGCGGGCAGCGAGAAGGTCGATGGCGTGATCACCACCATCGCCGACTTCAACCTGCTGGCTAAGCCAATTCAGGACCTGACCCTGAAGCAGCACATCCCGGTGATCACCATCAACAGCGGTTTGCAGGCGCAGAGCGTGGCGCTTGGCGCGATCATGCATGTGGGCCAGCCGGAGTACGACGCCGGACATGCGGCCGGCGAACGGGCTCACCAGGCCGGTATTCACCGGTTCGTGTGCCTGAACCACTACGCTACCAATCCGGCATCCCGTGAGCGCTGCCGTGGTTTTGCCGAGGCCATCGGCGAGAACACCGACGAGACCATGCTGGTTCTCGACGGTTCGGAAGACAAGATGCGGGCGGACATCCAGGCCTACCTGGTCAAGCATCCGCAGGTCGAAGCGGTGCTGGCGCTCGGCCCCACCTCGATGCACCCGGCGCTGGACGCGATCCGGAAGCTGTCGATCAAACCGAAGCTGGTGGCGACCTTCGACGTATCGGACAAGATCGTCGCGGCGCTGAAGCGCGGCGAAATCCAGTTCGCCATCGACCAGCAACCCTATTTGCAGGGCTATATCCCGGTGGCCGTGCTGGCGGAGTGGCGCCAGAGTGGCGCCACCGGCACCGACGATGCGCTGGCGCTGGAGCGCGTCCGTCGCCAGCTCAAGCAGCAACCGGCCCTGCTGG
>CBIHQA010000486.1:0-3463 GCA_966211475.1 uncultured Neisseriales bacterium | reverse complement strand
CCTGAGTAGAGCCACGGCGCGTGCTTGAGCAACGCAACCGACAGCGGAACACCGACCACGAACGACGACACCGCGCACGCCGCCAGTCGGTCGAGCATGTCCTTGAACTCTCGACCTTTCCGTGGCGGGAAGATCCGCAACCCCAACCACCACGCCAGCAACGTGATGACGATGGGCAGGCCCAGCAGGAAGGCCTTGTGCCCTGCAATGGCCCCGGCTGCGCTGGACGCGGGTTCGGTCATGGTGTTTCCAGGTGGTGTGGTGTTCATGGCCCGTCGAAGTACCTATGACCGGCTTCCGCCAGCCCCTTCAGCCAGGAATAGACCGAAGTCATTTCGGTCCGCGACATTTCGCGCCAGCCCTTTGCGGACTCGCGCAGTTCGAACTCTCGTGTGACCGGGATGTACCGGCACTCGATCACTGCAATGCCTGGAAGCACTGCGCCGGGCCAGCGAGAGAACTTGAGTTCCACGCCATCGTGCCGGGCCAATCCGGCATGCCCACTCCAAAGGAGCAGCGTCGGTCGAAGTTCATCTGACATGGCCGCTCCTATCTCATGTCACCGTTTCACGGCGCGCCGCCGCGCTCCAGAAGGCGGATCGGCACGCCGTTGTGCTCCCAGAACGGGTAACTCATCTCGCCGAAGTCGTCGTCAATGAGCCCCACGAAACTGTCTTGCTGCTGGCGCGCCCTGTCGTACGTGTGTGCGATGTAGACCAACTCGCTGGCGAGGTCATGGATGCGCTGGATTTCCTTGAAAACGCTGCCCTCCGCATAAGTCAGGGCACCGAACACCAAGGCTGCGGATCGAAGTGGCCGACGTTTGCTGGCCCAGTCTGTTCCGTTTAGCAACCGCTCAATCGAGCTGTGGTTTACCAATTTGTCCTTGAGTTCGGTCGGGGGGTAGGTCGGCAGAAACATCGAACCCAGGAACGGCCGGCTGATCTGCACGTAGCCGTCAGGGTTCGTGGTGTTGATGATCCGCAGCCGCGTCCAGCGCGCGGAATTGGCCGCGGGCATCACCAGCCCGAATCCGAAGTGCCGGCCGCTGTAGATCCCATCGAGCGGCGTGAATGCCCACACAGGCAGTTCCTCGCCGGCATAGACATCCGTGCCGCCCTGCGTCGTCCCACGCTCCACCACGAACGTCGCCGACGAACTGAGGTTGTGAGCCGGAACCCACAACACCTGCATAGACACTGCTGACCCGTGATCGAAGTCGATGATCGTGTCAGCCTCGTCCGCGCTGGAACTGCGGGCAACCATCGAAAGCGCGCCATCCTGCAGATACGCTAGCGGGTATCCAGACCAGCTGCCGCCTGTAAGCGTCGCGTCGTCGATCAGGTTTCCGTAGCCAATTCCGATGGGGCTGGTCATGTCTCAATCCCTTGTATGCACGATCAGCTGGCCCCAGGTGAATGCGGCAGTAGCACCCGGGCCCTTCGTGCCGTCGAACGTCACTAGGTAGCCCTCACCGTCCACCTCAAAAACCATCGCATGCGGCTGAGTGACGCCGCCGCCGTTATTGAAGACCGCGTTGATGCCACGGTAATAGTCCATCGCTTCCGTGTAGACCTTGGGCCCGCTGATCGATCCAGCAGTGGCGTAGTTCACGCCCTGCACCCGTGCCCACTTCGTGCCTTCGTATGGCCTATCCGCCGGCTGACTTCCAACGGTGTTCCACGTCACGAGGTCGGCGCTTCGGCTGACAGCCGGGTAGAACGGAGAACCGGCGAAACTGGTGTTCTCGCTGATGCTGTGCACCATCTTCCACACACCACCGCTCTTTAGCAGCATCGTGTCATAGCAAGCGTATCCGGCCAGCTGCAGCGGGATGGTCAGTTTCGTCGTGCTGACGAGGTGACTTCCGTTGAGGAGGTCAACAGAGACGGTTGCCAAATGTGCATCGATAGCGCCACCGAGGCCATTCCCCCACGTTGCTATAGTGAGAATTGACGACGTTGGCCCGTAATAAACGATGTGGCCTGAAAGATCGTTCTGCTTCGCCCCGCCACGATCAATCATGATTGCGGCGGTTTGCGTCACGGCATAGGTAATCAAGTTCAGCCGCAGCACCGCCTGATATCCGTTGCCGCGCCCATCGACGCATGTCGTGCACAGATACACCACAGGGGCGGCCCCATCGCGCTCCACGTAAGGGCTGCCGTTCTCTTGCGTGACCAACGTGTAATCGCGCGATGCCAGGGCGCCGAAGCGGCCGGCGAAGAAGTTGTCGAACGTCCAAACTTGGTTATTCGGCGTCGCGACGGTGAAGGCTGCCTTCCAGCCGGTGAGGCTGGCGGTCTTGAAGTTTATCGTGCCGGTCGGCACGTCGTATCCAGTCACGTACTGCCAACCAGAGCCGGTGTCGGCATAGGCGCAGATGGCGTTTCCGACCATGCCGAAGCCAAGCTTGTAGGGCGGTGACAGATTGCGTGTCACGCCGGCATTGAAGGTATTGGCCCCTCCGATCTTCACCTGGATCCGAACCTCGTTCGACACATCGTCGAAGCCAACGAAAACGAAGTTGTCCGAATCCTTGCAGATGCCGACTCCGCAGTTACTGTAGGCCCCGAGTGTGCCCGTCCGAGAGACGACATCGATCTGCACGCCGGCCTGCGGCATCGTGAGGTCCGGGCCCTCTTGAACGATATTGTTTCGAGCTGCGCCGGAACTATTCGTGATCACCACCTGACCACCGCTGAGCGCAAAAGTCCCCAGCGTTCCCTCAGTTAGATGGGTAAATTGACCAATGTCCGCCGCAAACGTCTCGGTGAAGAAGCGTAGCGCTTCAGGGGTAATGTTGCTATAGAACTGCGCCGACTGCTGAGTGAAAGTCCAGAGATCGCCGGCCGGCGTCGTGGATCCAAGAAATGCGATGTATGGCATTCACTGAATCCCAGTGAACGTCACCACTAGACCCTGCGCTGTGCCGTCTCCGTAGTTGGAAACTTTGATGGTCACCGTTTTGCCTTTGCCAATCTCCTTGGCGGTCAGGACTGGCTGCGTCGCGGCATCTGTACTCCGCTTGTCGCCGTTATCTATTGTGATTGGCACAGAGAATACCGATACATCGTCAACAAATACATCGACGGTGATCAATGAGCCGGAGTCCTGAGGCTTCGCCACTGCGGCCGTGATGCTGGCCAAGCGCATCGAATACGGAAAATCAGGCCACGTTCTAACGATGCCAATGAACTCCACGGCAGCGTCGTCGGCCATGCATGGAACAACGAATGATTCAGGCTGGCGCAAGTCCTTCGAACCGCGCGAGGTAGCACTTCCTGCTGCCGCTGTTGTGGCGTCATCAAGAGCCGTCAGCGTCACCGCGCTTTCGGGGATCGTGGTGTAGTGGGTCCAGAGCCCGAAGGCGATGCGCTCGGCGCTGAGTTGGCGCTCGATGGAAATGATCCGCGCCTTCTTGCCAGCCGTCATGCGGTCGCCGGCCAGCGTCACGCGGTCC
>CBIHQA010000485.1:0-3486 GCA_966211475.1 uncultured Neisseriales bacterium | reverse complement strand
CTTCGTGCCGACCAACGTGATCTCGATCACCGACGGCCAGATCTTCCTGGAAACCGACCTGTTCAACTCGGGCCTGCGTCCGGCAATCAACGCCGGTATCTCGGTGTCCCGCGTGGGCGGTGCTGCGCAGACCAAGGCGGTCAAGAAGCTGTCCGGCGGTATCCGTACCGACTTGGCACAGTACCGTGAGCTGGCTGCGTTCGCCCAGTTTGCCTCCGACCTCGACGAAGCCACCAAGAAGCAGCTGGAGCGTGGCCGCCGTGTGACCGAACTGCTGAAGCAAGGTCAATACGTACCGTTGAAGGTATCGGAAATGGCGCTGACCCTGTTCGGGGTGAACAAGGGCTACTACGACGATATCCCTGTCGAAAAGTGCCTGGCGTTCGAAGCGGCATTCAAGAGCCACATGAGGACCAAGCACGCTGCCGTGCTGGATGCCATCGACAACAGCGGCGACGTCTCCTCGGATAACGAGAAGATCATTGCCGACGAAATCGTGGCCTTCAAGAAGCAGGCGACGTACTGATCTTTCGCTGAGGGTAGGACATGGCTGGCGGTAAGGAAATTCGCAACAAGATCAAGAGTGTGCAGAGCACGCGAAAGATCACCAAAGCGATGGAAATGGTCGCGGCATCCAAGATGCGCAAGGCGCAGAACCGGATGCGCGCCGCCCGCCCCTATGGCGAAAAGATCCGCACGGTCGCCGGCAACCTGGCCCGGGCCTATAAGGACTACACCCATCCGTTCCTGCTGGCGCGTGACGAAGTCAAGCGCGTCGGCCTGATCGTGGTGACGTCCGACAAGGGCCTGTGCGGGGCGCTGAACACCAACGTGCTGCGCACGGCGCTGAATGCGATCAAGACCTTGCAGGGCAAGAACGTCGAATTCGACGTTTGCGCCATCGGCAACAAGGGTCTGGGTTTCATGCAGCGTCTTGGCGCAAACGTGGTGTCCCAGCTGGTGCACCTCGGTGACACCCCGCACCTCGATCAGATGATCGGGCCGGTCAAGGTGATGCTCGACGCGTACGTCGAGGGCCGTATCGACGAGCTGCACATCGTCTACAACCGCTTCATCAACACGATGAAGCAGGAACCGTCGATGGAGCAGCTGCTGCCGGTGAAGAGCGAATCGCTCGAATCGCAGCCCCACAACTGGGAATACCTGTACGAACCGGATGCCAAGTCGGTCATCGACGACTTGCTGCTCCGCTACATCGAAGCCCTGGTTTACCAGGCAGTGGCGGAAAACATGGCATCCGAACAGAGTGCCCGGATGGTGGCGATGAAGTCGGCCTCGGACAACGCGGCCAACGTGATCGACGAGCTGAAGCTGGTCTACAACAAGTCCCGGCAGGCTGCGATCACCAAGGAGCTGGCGGAAATCGTCGGCGGCGCGGCAGCGGTCTGACGCTATAAGGCGCAGGCGCAGGTTTTTAAAGGATTGGAACCGAGATGAGCAACGGAAAAATTGTTCAGATCATTGGTGCCGTGGTCGACGTGGAATTTCCGCGCGATGCGATGCCCAAGGTGTACGACGCCCTGAAGCTGTCGAGCCCGGAGCTGACCTTCGAGGTCCAGCAGCAACTGGGTGACGGCGTGGTGCGTACCATCGCCCTGGGTTCTACCGATGGTCTGAAGCGTGGTCTGGAAGTCTCCAACACCGGCGCACCGATTTCGGTGCCGGTGGGCAAGGCAACCCTCGGCCGCATCATGGACGTGCTGGGCAACCCGGTGGACGAAGCCGGCCCGGTGGAAAGCGAAGCCCAGTGGGCCATCCACCGTACCGCGCCGAAGTTCGACGAGCTGTCGTCCGCCACCGAACTGCTGGAAACGGGGATCAAGGTTATCGACCTGCTCTGCCCGTTCGCCAAGGGTGGTAAGGTCGGTCTGTTCGGCGGTGCCGGTGTGGGCAAGACCGTGAACATGATGGAACTGATCAACAACATCGCCAAGGCGCACAGCGGTCTGTCCGTGTTCGCCGGCGTGGGTGAGCGTACCCGTGAGGGGAACGACTTCTACCACGAAATGAAGGACTCCAACGTCCTCGACAAGGTGGCGATGGTGTACGGCCAGATGAACGAGCCGCCGGGCAACCGCCTGCGCGTCGCGCTGACCGGCCTGACCATCGCCGAGTCGTTCCGCGACGAAGGCCGTGACGTGCTGTTCTTCGTGGACAACATCTACCGCTACACGCTGGCCGGTACCGAAGTGTCCGCCCTGCTGGGCCGGATGCCGTCCGCGGTGGGTTACCAGCCGACGCTGGCCGACGAAATGGGCCGCCTGCAAGAGCGGATCACGTCGACCAAGACTGGCTCGATCACCTCGATCCAGGCCGTGTACGTGCCTGCTGACGACTTGACCGACCCGTCCCCGGCAACCACCTTCGCCCACTTGGACGCGACCGTGGTGTTGTCCCGTGACATCGCTTCGCTGGGTATCTACCCGGCCGTGGACCCGCTGGACTCCACCAGCCGTCAGCTGGACCCGCAAGTGATCGGTGAAGAGCACTACACCGTCGCCCGCGGCGTGCAAGCGACCCTGCAGCGCTACAAGGAATTGCGCGACATCATCGCGATTCTGGGTATGGACGAACTGTCGCCGGACGACAAGCTGACCGTGCAACGCGCACGTAAGATTCAGCGTTTCCTGTCGCAGCCGTTCCACGTGGCCGAAGTGTTTACCGGTTCCCCGGGCAAGTACGTGTCGCTCAAGGAAACCATTCGTGGCTTCAAGGCCATCCTCAGTGGCGAATACGACCACCTGCCCGAGCAGGCGTTCTACATGGTCGGCGGCATCGAGGAAGCGGTCGAGAAGGCGTCGAAGCTGCAATAAGGCGGAAGAGACATGGCCATGACGATGCACGTGGATGTGGTGAGCGCCGAAGAGAACCTGTTTTCCGGGACTGCGACCTTCCTGGCCGCCCCGGGTGAAGCGGGTGAGATCGGTATCCTGCCGCATCATGCGCCGTTGTTGACGCGTCTCAAGCCGGGTCTGGTGAAGATCTCTGGTCAGCAAGGCAGCGACGACACGTACGTGTACGTGTCGGGCGGCCTGCTGGAAGTCCAGCCGCATGTGGTGACGGTTTTGGCCGACACCGCGCTGCGTGGCGCGGACCTGGACCAGGCGCGGGCGGAAGAAGCCAAGCGCCGGGCCGAGGAAGCGCTCGCCAGCAAGAGCAGCGAGCTGGATCTGGCCCGGGCTCAGGCCGAACTCGCGGAGGCGGTCGCTCAACTGGCAGCGATCAACAAACTGCGTAAGCAACGCGGCTGATCCGAGGTACTGGATCGGCGCATTGCCGGGAAAGGCAGCCTTCGGGCTGCCTTTCTTGTTTTCGGACAAGGCATCACGGGCGGCATTGTGCGTGCACCGCAAAGGGGCTGTGTCCCCGGCACGCTTGGCAGCCGGTAAACTGAAGGCCATCATAGCGGCCTGGATTTTGGTGGTGAACCATGGCGGATCTGAACGTCGTCATTCTGGCGGGGGG